>DXDB01000041.1 GCA_019115705.1 Candidatus Tetragenococcus pullicola
TCAAAGAAATCATTTTATTGTTTACACGTCATTTCGAACAAATCAAAAAAGGCCATTATCAAAAAATCAAGCAGACAAAACAAGAAAAAGGATCGCTTGCAACGAAAAAGAATGTTGAAACTTTCGTCTTACCTAAGAAAGAAGGCAATGAGATTCAACGAATGGCTGCAAGTTTTAATGATATGGTTTCAGGAATCAGCACGTTAACTTTTGATGTAAAAAACCAAAGTCAACAAGTTAGTCAGATGGCTGATTCGTTACTAGAACTATCCCAACAAACTAATGTTGCTACTGAAGAAGTGGCAGAAACAATTGCTGGTATTGCTTCTGTAACAAGCTCACAGGCACAAGAAACCCAAAGTAGTGTGACACAATTGCAACAATTATCTGAAGTCGCTACGACATTGACCGACAACATTACTTCAATGAGTACACAGTCTCAAACATCATCTGAATTAAATCAACAAAACATGCAAGTAATGACTGAAGTGAACACAAACTGGCAAAATGAAATGAAAAAGATGACACACTTAACCAATAACATGAATAGAATGAATCAAAGTGTACAAGCAATTAATCAAATTATTCATGTCATCAATGACATTTCTTATCAGACGAACTTATTAGCATTAAATGCCTCAATCGAAGCAGCACGTGCTGGAGAAACAGGAAAAGGTTTTGCTGTGGTTGCTTCAGAAATACGCAAATTAGCAGAGCAAAGCAAGCAAGCGACAAAAGAAATTGGGACGATTATTGAAAAAATTCAAAAACAATCCACCAACATGGTTACAGAAACGACACAATCACTTAGCGGTGGAGAAAAACAAAGTCAATTGATTAATCAAGCCATTCATTCAACAGAAAAGGTCTTTCAACAAAGCACAGCAACTCTTGAAGGAATCAAGCAAATCTACCAATCGAATCAAAACATCATCAACGTACAAACTTCTGTTTTAGAAAATTTAGAAATGATTTCTGCCTCTACCGAAGAAAATGCAGCAGGTACCCAAGAAGTCTCAGCGAATGCGGAAGAGGTTTTGGCAACGATTGAAGAATTTGTGGTACAGGTGAAAAAAATGCAAGTGGACGCTGAAGAAATGAAAGAAAAAATGGCTCGAATAAGAATTGATTAAGAACGAATTTTTTCAAATACGAATAGCTTCATCCTAACAAGTTCCAAATAATTTTTCATAATTGAAACGAACAAACAAAGCATCAAAAAAGTAAGACGATAAAAATTCGTCTTACTTTTTTTATTTTTCCTCTTAATAAATAGTCCAGAGCAACCGATAGTATAGTTGTTTGGTAATGATGAAATGAAAAAATATTTTTCAGAAATTATTTCTTAGTTTTTGTGACCACTACTAATTTACTATTTATTTAAAGGAGAGACTCATGAAACATTTATTCAAGAAACAAAACATAGTCAAAAATAAACAAAAAAAAATAACAAAAAAAAGCATCAATCACTATATTTTGCCAATTATGATGTTGATAACCCTTATCCCGATTCTTTTTATGTTTATCACTTCTTATTCCAGCACAAAAAAATTATTAGAAAATAGAAATCTAAAAACAGCTGAAAGTGCTACAACAACTGTTTTTGGTGAAGAACAGACACTTCTTTCTTCAATTGAAAGTCGCCTAGATGAGGTACTTCAATTAGACGCCTTTAAAGAAAATTATAACTACGATAATATCAAAGTAGAACTAGCGACGGCCAGTGCTGGTGATCAAACGATTAGCAGTGCTATCTTTGCGACTTCAGATGGAAAATTTATTACTTTTTCTGATCTTCCCAAAAATTATGATGTGACAAATGCCCCATGGTTTAAAGGAGCTATTGAGGAAGAAGGAACATTTTACTGGTCTGAACCTTATAAGAATCCTGAAACTGGTAAATACATGGCTTCTATCTCAAAGGCTATTCGTAATCGTAAGAATGAACTAGGCGTTTTGAGTTTCGATATTTCCTATGCCAATCTCTCTTCAATGATGAAACACTTAACCATTGGACAAACTGGTCGTACCATTCTACTACATGATAAAGGTGTCATTTTAGCTTCGGGAACAACATCAGAAATAGGGAAAGATATTTCTAAAATGGAACTTTTCCAAAAAGTCAAGACATCCAAACAAGAAAAAGGAATCATTGACATGAAGGGTAAAGAAGGACTGGACAGTGTATTCTTTGATAAAAAATCTGTAGATGGTAAATCGTGGACACTCATTCCAATGAAAAAAACAGAGTATCAGAAAGAAACACAGGCTTTAATCCGTTCTTCACTTATTGCTGCCGTTTTAATGTTACTTCTCGTTCTTATCATTTCTTTTGGAATCACACATTTTATTCAAGGAATCATCGCTAGTTTTAATGATTCTTTCTTACAAATGAGTGAAGGAAAAATGCGAATGATCAAACAGTCAACTGGTAAGAAAAAAGGAAAAAAACACGTTGAAAAATTTGCCATCTCACCTAATTTAAAGGGAAACGAAATCCAACAAATGGCCTATTATTATAACCAAATGATTGCTTCTTTTAGTAAATTAACAAAAAATATTCAAGCAGAAAGTAAACTAGTAGCTGAAATGTCCTCTTCTTTATTTGAACTATCCCAACAAACCACTACAGCAACTGAAGAAGTAACCGAAACAATTACTGGCATTGCTGAAACAACAAGTAGTCAAGCACAAGAGACGCAGCAGAGTCTTGGTCATCTAAAAGATTTGTCTGGATCTATTGACCACTTATCAGAAAATATGGTAGTCATGACCAAGCGTTCGCAAGCCTCAGAAACCATTAATCAAGCAAGCATGAACGACATGGAAGAAGTCCAAAAAAATTGGCAAGTTCAATTAGATCAATTGCTTTCTTTAATGACAACTATGGAGCAAATGGATACTGACGTTCAAGCAATTCGTCAAATCACAACAGTCATCAACGATATCTCAAATCGTACGAATCTACTTGCTTTAAATGCCTCCATTGAAGCTGCTAGAGCTGGAGAATCAGGCAAAGGCTTTGCAGTAGTCGCTACAGAAATACGCGATCTGGCGGAAAAGAGTAAATATTCGACCAAAGAAATCAAAACTATTGTTGAAAAAATCCAGGATCAGTCAAGTGCGACCGTACAAAAAACAAATTTAACTTTGCAAAGTGGAAAAGAACAAACTCAACTTATTCGCCGTGCACTTTCTAGTTCTCAAGAAGTACTGGCCAATGGTCAAGCTGTTATTGCTGAAATTCATGAAGTTGAGTCTGTTTCAGAAAGTATTGAAGATTTACAAAGAAACGCTCTCAATAACTTACAAAGTATTGCTGCCTCAACCCAAGAAAATGCAGCAGGCACTCAAGAAGTTTCTGCTAATGCCGAAGAAATGTTAGCTACAATGGAGGAATTTCTTGCACATGCTGCTGAACTTGAAAAAATTGCAGAAAAAATGCAGTCTTCCACAAATATTTTTGAATTTGAGGACTAACTAAAAAGCTCCTGTCTTTAGTAAAGACAGGAGCTTTTTTTATTCTTTTAATTGTAAAGGTCGTAATAATCGTAATCCATTTAATATCACAACTAATGTACTTCCCTCATGAGCAAGCACGCCAATACCAATATCCATTTTTCCTAATATATTTAAAATCGATAAAAGTAGAACAATCGCCATTGCAAAAATAATATTTTCCCAAACGATTCGACTTAATTTTTTAGAAAGTTTGTGTGCATACTGGAACTTGGTCAAGTCATTTTGCATGATTACCGCATCTGCAACATCCATAGCAACGTCAGTCCCTTCCCCCATCGCAAAACCAATATCGGCTTCCACCAAAGCGGGTGCATCGTTAATGCCATCGCCAATCATGATGGTAGTTCCATATCGATTTTTAAGATTTGAAAGAATCTCTGCCTTATTTTCCGGCAAGACATTTCCGATCACTTCATCAATATTCAATTGTTTACAAACAGCCTCTCCAGTATGTTTTGAATCACCAGTGATCATGGTTGTATGAATACCTTGATCTTTTAGATAGGAAATAACTCCTTTTGCCTTCTCGTCAGGTACATCCATTAATGCGATAACTGCCACTACTTGGTCATTATCACTAAAACAAATCACTGTTTTTCCTTCTTTTTCCCAAGCATCCTTTTTTTCTTTAATGCTCATTGGGAAATGTCTGAATAATGTTGGTTTTCCGATTTGATAATAGTGGTCTTCTTGGTTAGCGACTAAACCTTTCCCAATTTTATTCGTAACTTCTAATGGTAAAATTTCTGTTTGCTTGAATTCTTGCAATAAAGCTTCCGCTAAAGGATGGTTTGCATTTTTTTCCATGGTCGCAATCACATTCCCCCATTGCTCTTTTTTATCATCATCTAGAAAATAAATGTCTGTTACACTCGGTTTTCCCTTGGTTAGTGTTCCCGTCTTATCAAAAGCCACTACTTGACTATCTGCTAAATTCGAAAAGTAGGCTCCCCCTTTAAATAAAACGCCTCGTTTTGCTAGATTTGAAATACCAGACAAGGTTGCTGGAACTGCACTAGCTGCTAAGGCACATGGAGAAGCCGTCACGAGTAGAACGATGCCTCGATAAAAACTTGTCTGAAAACTCCAGTCAAATAGTACGGGCATAACCAAAATAAAGATAGGAACAATCAACAAAACAATTTTGGCATAAATAGGTTCAATTTTTTTTATTTTTGTTGCTGGTTTTGAAAGATTTGATTGTGATTCCTCAACTAATTGTAATATTTTAGAAAATACAGTCTCTGTACTTTCTTTAGTAACTTTCATAGTAAACGTGGCTTGTCCATTGATAGTACCACCAAACACTTCATCCCCATTGCTTTTTTCATTTGGCATACTTTCTCCAGTAATTGGAGATTCATCAATCGCACTTCTACCCTCTAGTAAAATGCCATCTGTTGGCACTTGATCACCAGGTAATACTTTCAAATGATCGCCTATATTCAAAGTAGATACTTCTACTTTTTTTGTCTTTCCATCTGCTTGAATCAATCGAGCCTCTGTAGGATTCAAACGCATCAAATTTGTAATTTCTCGTCTACTCTTTCCCTCAGCATACTCCTCTAAGAAATGAGCTCCCGAAAAAATCAAAATCAAGAGTGCACCTTCGTTAAAATCACCGATAAGACACGCTCCAATAGCCGCAAGAGTCATCAAAATATGGACATTCGGATGAAATTTTTTTAACTTCTTTGTATCTAAAATAGTTTCTTCAATACCCTCTAAAATCACATGATAGCCAGAAAAGAGAATCGTTACCGTAAATAGGACATTAGTTAGCCAAGTTGTCATTGGCATTAAGAAAGCAATAAAATAGATAACTAAACCAAATAAATAAAAATATATAGGCTTTCTTCCATGATTATGTTCCTTCCCATGTGAGTGATGAGGACAAATAGATGTTTCTTCTTTTGTATATTTCATTTTATTCACCTCAATAATAAATTTACGTAACCGTTTCATATGAATATATAATCATTTGTTCATATTTATAATACATGAACGACCATTCATTTGTCAAGAGTCATCTCGTTAAAAAAAATAAATCTCACACGATATTAATCGCAGGAGATTCATTTTTGACAGAAGAACGTCAAACTGATTACGTTCACTTAAACTCACGAACAATTCATTTTTATTCTCTTAATTATCTTGTACTTTCTATTTTTTCTTCTAATAATCAAGAATTGTCATTCCTTTTTGAACTTCTTCTAATAAATGAACCTTGCGATAGTGAAGAAATTCTTTGTCATGCCGTCTGAGCACCCCGCGCAATTTGGTCGGTTCCAGAACTTCAGAAAGCTGATTTTCTTTGACGAATTCGCGACTTAATTGCCATTCATAATAATAACCAAAAGGCCGACAATGATAATAAGTTCCATTGATTTTTTGCTTTTTAAATCGTCGATGGGTATGTCCAAAAACAACATCTGAAACATTTGAAAAACGATCAATTACGCGACCAAAATCTGGACTTCCCAAAAAGGCATTCAGATGATTCCAACGAGCATATTTTCCAGATTGATGGACTATAAACTCAGGCTTTGGAACAAAATGGGTAGACAAAATGACTTGTTTTTGAATTGGAATACTTGCTAGAAAAACTTGTAGCTTTTCACAAATTGCTGTACTAATTTCTGGATCTGTTCCCTTTCGATCAATCATGCGATCGTACCAAAATAAATTTTTTAAACGTTTAATTTCCTTTTCGTCTTTTAAATCAGAAAACTGGTAGTCATACCAACCGTTGATTCCTACCAATACTGTATTTTCAGAAAGATCAACTGTTGTAAAATTTAGAAAACGATTATCTTTAAAATTTTCAAAATCATTTTCTTGTTGAATATCAGGCATTTCATGATTTCCCCAATGAAAAGTTGTCGGAATAGCACAATCAAAAAAATCAACAACAGCCAACGCTCGATCGACCTTATTTGCTATATCGCCAGCAAAATGAAGCCGTGTAATTCCTTGTTCTAAACAAAAATTGCGCAGCATGGCAAGTTCTTTATCATTCAAGTGATTTATATCCACATGTAAATCTGAAATAATGGCTAGTTTTCCCAAAACACTCTTCCTCTTTATCTAGTTCTCTTTATTTGATTCATTGACTCTTTTCTAATATGACACGGTTTAACTTTTTCTGCAAGCCATCTTCGGTCGAATTTTGTATTATCATTAAAACTATGGAACAACTCATTGATTACTTTTGAAACCGTTTGTGAATGTGTTATACTATGAACAAGAAACCTATGAGGAGTGAGCTTATATGCCTGATGATTTAAATAAGCGTTTAGAACAAAGTCAATACGGAACGCCAAAAGTAAATCCAGACGAACAAAGAAAATATTTGGGAACATTTCGTGAACGTTGCTATATCAGCATGACGCTTTCTCAAATGGAAAAAACAAATAATAAAGAACAGTTGCAAAAACATCTCGCTGATTATTCTGAAAGTTCACTTTTGATCAATGGACGTTTGCCCGAAGATTTACAAGAAACTTATATTGCCATTGCTACTCAATCCCAAAAAAAGTTTACAGTCGTCGATGGTCAATCGCCTAAAGAAAAAGACCCTATAGGACTTCTAGTCATTAGTTCTCATGCAGTAAACGAAGACGTCATCGATATTGAAAAAAAATTTGCTAACAAATCCCCTATTCATCAAGAAAAAAAGGAAACAAAGAAAAGCTTTTGGAATCAATTATTTCGTTGATTTTATTTTTGCTACCAGTTGCATAGAATAAAGGAGGAGAATAAGATGCCACAACCAACATATGGTCAATTAAAAAAAGAGTTAACCGAAGTACTCGACATCCATATTGATCTTTTAAAAGAAGCGACTTTTATTGCATCAGAAGATTTGGATGCTGTCATGTTAATGATGCGTAGTTTTGGATTTATGCTCGATCGTGCTCCTGAAGTACTGCTTGAAGAAGATCCTGAAGAAATGAATTTTTTGATGTTTGAGTATTACAGCCTTTTACACGAACTGAAGTATAATCTGCGTTTAAATTATCCTCACGCAAAAATTCAAGACCGTACTTTGGTTGAAATTGTCGATTTCTTTCCAACAACTTATGACAAAGTAATGAAACAATGGTGGGAAGCTCTGACAGGTCTTCGCGTTGATGATAGTAAACAAACAATTGAAATCAAAAACATCTAATTTAAAAGCGTCCAGCTTAAGAAGCTGAACGCTTTTTTTATTCTTCAAATGCTTCAGGAAATAAGAGTTCTAAAACATCCAGCGTCAAACGATGGCTTTTTCCTTTGTAAGGGTAAATGTGCATATGCATCATTGGATTAAAGTTAGCTTCGATGATGCCATAAGAATTTTTTTCAGTAATAGGTCGCTTAGTGTCAGGGACAATTAAATCTAGTCCACAAATAGTAGCTCCTAACGCTTTTGTTGCTTTTACTGCGATTTCTTTGTAACCGGCAGAGAACTGGTCAGTTACATCGATTGAATCGCCGCCTGTGCTAATATTCGAATTTTCACGTAAGTAGACCATGGTTCCTTTTGTTGGGATTGCTTCTTTTGTATAGCCTTGTTCTTTTAACATCAATTGTTCTGTTTCTTTTAATTCGATTTTTTCCAAGGGACTTTGATAGCCTTTTTCTCGTAACGGATCTTCATTTTTTTTAGCAACCAAAGCTTCAATAGAATGGATACCATCACCCACAACGTTGGCAGGAACTCTTAGCAGAATTGCTTTGACTTCATCTTTAACCACAAAGAAACGATATTCCTGCCCAGGTAGAAATTCTTCAATCAAAATTGCTGTATCTTCTTGAAAAGCTAATTGAACCGCTTCTTGATAATCTGAAAAGTTGGCACCTTTTTTAAAGATTGAAATTCCCAATCCGTAATTTGTTGATTTTGGTTTAATAACAAATCCTACATTCGCATACTTCAAATACTCTTTTTCAGCTTGTTTAATCGTGGTGTACTCACTACCAGTTGGTACTTTAAAGCCAGTTTTTGCCAAAATTTTCTTAGTCACTGTTTTGTTTTCCATAATCAAAGGTGCAATATAGGTATCTTTACTAGTCATATTGCCATTTTTTACAAATTCTACCTGTCCTTGAAAAGACAATTTGATGAATTGATCTTGTTCATCTAAAACTTCTTGCCCGATTCCTTTTTGAATCGCATCAAATAATAAGAGTTGTGTCGATAGTTCCATTGACTCATATCCGGCTAATTGATAAGGTTTTTCCCATGCTTTTTCTTGGTTTTCTCTTCCTTGTAAGACAGCAAATTCTTTTTGTGAAGACTTTTGACTCATTTGATACAAACGACCGGATAATGTCTGACTCGGATCTTCTAGCATTTCTTTTAAATGGGAAAAGAGGTCCTCTGAAACAAACAATTCATACTTTTCGACAAACTTTTCTAATTCTGCAATTTTTTCTTCCGCTTCATTTTTATACTTGGTCTCTTTTAAAGGATGTTCTAAGGCAACTTCATCATTTTTCGTATCTCCTTCTTTAATCCATTGATCACTATCCTCCTTTTCATCTTGGCAAGCCAAGAATAAAAGAAAAACGTGTAAAAATTGAACTTGTTCAGGACTGATACCATAAGTCTCAAATGGATTTAGATCGATATTACGAAGTTCTATATAGCGAATGCCTGAAGTAGCAAGATCAGACATTTTTTTACCACCACGTAAACGAACTGGAGCATAGAACTCTTTATCTTCTAATAATTTACCTGTTTCCACCATTTTATCTAAGTCTTCTAAATACTTTTGAATCGAAGCATAACTAACCTTGACATCTTCATGATTTGTATACCCATAGTGACTACTTCTTATACTTCGAACCGGCTCTTTAGGACCTTCCTCATCTTCAAAATATCGAGGTTGACTAAGTGGCGAGGCACCATAAAAATAAGTGACCAACCAACGATAATGAAGATAATTTCGGGTAACTTTTAAATAAAGGTCTGTTTTAAAATGGAGATAATCCTTATATTCATTTTGCATATCAAACATTGCTTTTACCAATGTTTCTCCAAATTCAAAGTTAAAATGGATTCCACTGACCATTTGTTTTCGACGACCATATATTTTAGCTAGATGCCGTCGATACAATACATCTGAAAACTCATCAAGTTTAGCAATTTTAATATCTATTTCTTTTTCTGGCAAAGCTGGTGGCATGCTTAATGGCCATAACATCTCATTTTGAGGCATCGAACGATAGCTAACGTCATGAATCGCTGCTAATTGTTGAAACAACTCCTCATCGCTTTCTGTGACTGGAGTAATTAATTCCATTTGTGTTTCGGAAAAATCCGTCTGAATATAAGGATGATACGAACGACTACCTAAAGCTTCGGGATGATCAGTCCTCACTAGATCACCATCTAGTGTCACTCGTTGACTTTCTTTTTCAATACCATAACGGACACTCATTCTATAAGGTTGTACTTCTTTTTTTTCTAAAATTGATTGGATATCCATACAAAGATCCCTTCTTTAGTCATTTACTACCGCTATTATAACAGAGAAAGAAGAAAGAGGGTTCACTTTTGTTTCTCTATAGCGTTTTTTAAAGGAATCAATTACCTACTGGAAAAGATGTTCATTTTTTTAGTTTCATAAAAAAACTTCTGAAAGATTTTTCTTCCAGAAGTTTTTTGTTTATTCTTCTTGTAATAAACCTTTGAATAAGCCTACCACAAATTGATTTGGATCAAAGGTTTCAAGGTCATCGATTCCTTCTCCTAATCCAACCAATTTTACCGGTAAATGTAATTCATTACGGATAGCTAATACGATTCCGCCTTTAGCTGTGCCATCTAGCTTAGTCAAAACCAATCCTGTGACATCTGTAGTTTCTTTAAACTGCTTGGCTTGGTTCATTGCATTTTGCCCTGTCGTAGCGTCAACAACTAGAAGCACTTCATGGGGTGCACTTGGATCTTCGCGTTTGATTACCCGATTGATTTTATCCAATTCATTCATCAAGTTAACTTTATTTTGCAAGCGTCCCGCTGTATCTACAAGTAAAATATCGACCTCTTCTGCTTTGGCTCGAATCATTGCATCATAGACAACAGCAGCTGGATCTCCCCCCGCTTTGCCATGAACGACCTCAACCTCTGAACGTTCTCCCCAGACAACCAATTGATCGATTGCACCTGCTCTAAACGTATCTGCGGCTGCTAACAAGACTTTTTTTCCTTCTTGTTTTAATTGATGGGCTAATTTTCCAATACTTGTCGTTTTTCCTGTTCCATTAACACCTACAAACAGTAAGACAGTTAATCCGTCATTTTGATAATTGATTGTATTGACTTCATCGATTCCTTCTGCCTCATAAAGATCGACCAATTTTTCAATTATAGCATTTTGTACAGCAGCTGGTTTTTTCGCGTTCTTTAACTTTACTTCTTGTCGTAATTCGTCAGCAATTTTCATTGATGTTTCAAAACCGACATCAGCACCAATTAAAGTTTCTTCTACCTCTTCAAAGAAATCTTCATCGACAGATCGAAAGTTAGCAAATAACTCATTCATTCGATCTTTAAATGTTTTTCTAGTTTTTATTAGTCCTTTTTCATATTTTTCTTGAGAGTTGATTTCTTCTTCAACCGGTTTATTTTCTACAGGTTCTATTGGTTGAACGGTCTCTTTTACTTCGTCTGCTTGTTCATATAACTGATCTGCCTCATTTTGTTTTTCTTCTGCTTGTTCATTTTGAAACTCAGCTTCTAGCTTATTGGCATCACTTTGTATTTGATTGGCCTCATCTTGTAATTCTTCTGACTCTTTTTGAGCTTCTTCTTGGATCTCTTCAGTTGTTTTTTCGGCTTCTTTCTCTTTACTGAAGGCATTTTTTATCTTATCAAAAAGTCCCATTATTTTTTCAGCTCCTTTTAGTGCAATACATGGTCTTCAATAACTTTTGCCACGCCGTCTGCTTGATTGGAGACAGTTACCTTATCAGCTGCTGCTTTCACAGCGGGAATAGCATTATCCATCGCCACACCAACTCCGGCAAAACGAATCATTGGCAGATCATTTTCTTCATCGCCAATTGCCATGACTTCAGAAGACGTTATCCCAAGTTCTTTCATCAATAATGAAATGCCATACGCTTTATCTATTCCTTTGGGCATAAATTCCAATAGGTTTTTTCTTGATTTAATCACTTCAAATTTTTCATGAATTTTTCTTGGTATCAGGGCAATTTGTTGATCTAAATACGTTTCTTCAATAGCCACAACCGCTTTATTATACAGTCTATTTTCTGTTAATTCATCGATTCTTGTTTTTTCAAAAAGTAATAAGGGATTCAGCTGTTGATAAATCGATTGATACTGTAAAGACGTGGGTAACTGCAAAACAACATCATCTGATAAAACATCTAACGGAAGGTCTAACTGTTGACTAAGTTTGATTAGTTCTTTGAGTTCCCCAAATGAAAGAGCCGCTTTATCCATGACTTTTCCGGTGTCATTTCTTTGTACCAATCCACCATTAAAAGTAATACTGAAATCTCCCGGTTCTAATAAATCTAACGTTTCAAGATAAGGCGTGATTCCTCTTAAAGGACGTCCCGTACAAATCACTATTTTTATTCCTTGTGCTTTTGCTTTTTTTATTACGTCTTGGTTTTTTTTAGAAATTTTTTTATTGTCGTCTAAAAGTGTGCCGTCTAAATCAATGGCCACAAGTTTTATCATGTCTTTCTCCTTGTCATTTGCTTATCTTTTCTTGAGTGATCTGTCCACTTTCGGAAACTTCTTCAAGGCGAACCGAAACAATTTTGGATACGCCCGACTCTTCCATGGTAACACCATATAAAACGTCAGCAGCTTCCATCGTTCCTTTTCTATGAGTGACCACAATAAATTGCGTGCCATTTTGAAATGACTGCAAGTAATTGCCAAATCGTAAGACATTGGCTTCGTCTAAAGCCGCTTCAACTTCGTCTAATACACAAAAGGGAACTGGTCGTACTTGAATAATCGAAAATAATAAAGCGATGGCCGTTAACGCACGTTCTCCCCCAGAAAGCAAACTCAAACTTTGCAATTTTTTACCAGGCGGTTGTGCCTCAATTTCGATACCTGTATTTAATAAATCATGAGGATCTGTCAATATCAGTTCTGCTCGACCGCCACCAAACATATTAGGAAAAACCACTTTAAATTCTTGACGAATGGCTTCAAAGGTTTGTCCAAAACGTGTTTTGACCTCTTCATCCATTTCAGACATGGTGTGAAACAGTTGCTCTTTTGCCATCAACAGATCATCTCGTTGACCACCTAAAAATTGATACCGCTCATTTACTTGTTCATATTGCTCAATGGCATTTAGATTAACTGGGCCAATAGCCTCAATACGCCGTCTTAAAGATTGAATTTCTTCTTTTACTGCAGGATCTTTTTTAATTGGTTCATCCTTTGCTTGAGCTGCCTCAAACGTTAGATGATATTCTTCTTGCAAGTATTGTAAACGATTATCTAGTAAAATTTCCGCACTATTTTTTTCAACCTCTACTTGTGTTCTTTTACTAAGATTTTCTTTTTGCTGCGCATGAAGACGAGTCAATTCATCATCTTTTTGACTAATTTTTTGTTGAATGCTATAACGTTCTTCACGAATTTCTTGTAATTCTTCCTGTAATTTTTCTTTGCGATCACTCAATTCAGTGACTTGTTTTTTCAAACTATTCTCATTGAGTTCATGATCTGAAAAATCTGATGTCAAGGCTTGAAGTTGACGTTGAAAGGATTCTTTTCTGGCTTGTTGTTCATTATAAGAATGATCACAGGTTTTGATTCTTTCTTGTAAATGCATGGTTTGTTCTTTGTGGACAGCAAGGTCAGATTTCAAATCAGCAAGCTCTTGTGTCAATGCCGTTCGTTTTTCTTCAATCATATCTTCTTTTGCATCTAATTCTTGAATTTCTTGATCGATACGACCTAACTCAGTAGCAATGTCTGATTGCTCTTCTTCTAGTTTATTTTTTTGTTCTCGGTAGTCTTCTAAAAACTCATCCATTTCCCGAGTTTCAAATTCCAGAGCTTTTTGTTCTTTTTGCAAGCGATCATACTCTTCTTGTAAGTGTTGCTTTTTATTATTGATATTCTGTTCATCCATCCGCAATTTTTCGCCATGATTGCGCAGAGATTCTAGCTGTTCTTGATTTTCTTTTACATTTTTTTCAAATTGTTGGACCTGTCGCTCAGTTGTTTGTAGACGGTTATCTAAACGAGACTTTTGTTCTTTGAGTTGTTGCAACTCATTTGTTTGAGAAAATAGATTGCCTTTGTTGCCACGTTTAGTAGCCCCACCAGTCATCGATCCTCCGGCATTCATAACATCGCCATCTAAAGAAACCACACGATAGCGATAATGAACAGCTCGAGCTAAAACATTGGCACTATCAAGGCCTTCTGCAATCAAAGTTGTTTTTAAGAGATTTTCAACGACTGGACGAACAGTTTCTGAGAAAGTAACCAGTTCACTGGCAATTCCTACAAAACCGTCTATTTGTTGCGCTTGAGAAATTATTCCAGCAGAAAGTTGTCGTCCTTTAATCGTTGTTAATGGTAAAAAAGTGGCTCTGCCGGCACGCTGTTGTTTTAAATAAGTGATAGCCTCTCTTGCATCTGCTTCATCTTCTACCACAATATGTTGAGCAGCGGCACCTAAAGCTGTTTCGATAGCCATGGTGTATTCTTGTGGCACATCCATTAATTCAGCAACAGCCCCAACGATTCCTGGTAACTGCTCTTTATGTTGCAAGATAGCGCGGACCCCTTGGTAAAATCCACTATAGTTTTCTTGGATATCTTGTAAACTTTTGATTCGAGCTTTTACTTGTTGCCGTTCATTCATCAATTGATACATTTTTTGTTGCGTTGCTTGGAGTTCCTGTTGTTTCTCTTTGTTTTTATCTTGAGCTTGTACATAAGCTTGCCGCTCTTTGGTTAATTGTTCTTGAATTGCTTGTGCTTGCTTTATGATCGTTTCAAGTTGACTTTTTTTATCCGCTGTTTCTTTTGTTACTGTCGCTTTTTTTTGTAGTGTGTGTTGATTTCTCGCCGTTTCTTGTTGATAGTTCTTATCAAGGTTTTTTCGTTCATTGCCGTTTTCTGCTTGTTCTTGTAATTTGTCAACGTAGTGGCTACGAAGCTCTTCCATCAGCTCTTTCGCTGTTTTTTGATATTTCTGTAATTCTTTGGCAACATTTACTTGTTTTTTTTCAATTTCTTGCGTCTCGCCATTTTTTTGAGAAAGCTGTGAAATCAATTGACTTTTTTCTGTTTCAAACTGATCTAGTTTAGTGTCGATTTCAGTTAAAATTTCTTGGTATTCTTGACTACTTTTTTGAGTATGCTTGGATCTTTCTAAAAGTACTTCTTGTTGTCCTTCCGCTTGTTTTAATGCTTCGACAACACGAAGATGATTTTGATTTTCTTCTTCTAAAAGAGTGTCAAGCTCACTTCGACGTTTTCGTTTGCTTTGAACGCTTCGTTCTTCTTTGGTAATTAGCTCTGTCAACTCACGCCCATTTGCATCTAACGTATTCCAAGTCGTTGATGTTTCGTCCCATATTTGTTTAGCTTCTCGCATTTCTGCTACCGTATAAGCCACATCAACTTTTGAAAGTTTTTCTTTTAAATGTAAGAATTCTTGTGCTGCTTTCTTTTGAACCACTAAAGGATCTAGTTGTTCTTTAAGTTCATAAATGATATCTTGAAGACGATCAAGATTATCTGCTGTTTCAAAAAGTTTCTGTTCCGCTTGTTTTTTTCGTTGTTTGTATTTCAATACTCCAGCGGCTTCTTCAAATATTCCACGCCGATCTTCTGGTTTACTGCTAAAAATTGCTTCAACTTTTCCTTGCGAAATAATTGAAAAAGATTCTTTTCCGAGTCCAGAATCCATAAAAAGTTCTTGGATATCTTTCAGTCGACAGGACTGTTTATTTAAATAAAAATCACTTTCACCACTGCGACGTAAGCGACGTGTGACACTAACTTCACTATAATCAATTGGGAGATAATGATCTTCATTATCTAATATAATCGTTACTTCGGCGATATTTAATGATCTACGCGAATCCGAACCTGCAAAAATTACATCAGGCATTTTACCACCACGTAAATTTTTAGCAGATTGTTCGCCCAACACCCAGCGGATGGCTTCTGTTATATTACTTTTTCCACTACCATTGGGTCCTACGATTGCTGTTACACTATTTTCAAAATCAATGACGGTCCGATCAGCAAAAGATTTGAACCCTGCTATTTCCATTCGTTTTAAATACACCTATGTTCCCCACTTACTTTTTGATTTGAAGTAACGCATTACTAGCTGCCTGTTGTTCGGCGAGTTTTTTTGATTTCCCATGACCTTTTCCAATCAATCGATCATCACAATAGACATTGATCCAAAAGGAACGATCATGAGCTGGCCCTTCTTCTTTGACCAGTCGGTAATCAATAAGACAATCTCCTGAGCGTTGCAACACTTCTTGCAGTTGTGTTTTATGATCCATCTCATGTGAAAAAGCACCGGCATCCACTTTTGGATAGACGACTTGTTTTAGAAAAGTTTCCACTACTTGTAAATTTTGATCTAAATAGACAGCTCCTAAAAATGATTCAAATAAATCACACAGTAAAGACGCTCGCGCTCTTCCACCTGAAATTTCTTCTCCTTTGCCTAGTAAGATATACTCATCAAAATGACATTCCTTAGCAAATTTTGACAAGCTATCTTCACAAACCATGGCAGCTCGAAGTTTTGTTAACCTGCCTTCAGGGACGTTAGGGAATTTACAATATAAAAACCGTGAAACTAATAATTCTAAAACAGCATCTCCTAAAAATTCTAAGCGTTCGTTGTCTTCTAATTGCAACGTGCGATGCTCATTCGCATAAGATGAATGAGTAAAAGCTTGTTCGAGTAAACTGACGTTTTGAAACTCAATATTAAAATGTTCCTTTAATTCTATGATCAGCTGTTTATCCATTTTTTCCAATCCTTTTCTTTTTATTGACCTTCTTACATTATACTGAAGTTTGGGCAATTATGAAATAATTCTCACCAATTCTTACAATTTATTTTGGAAGAATTTTCTAAAAATATCAAAACAGCCAGACAATTTCAGTCTGGCTGTTTTCAATGGATTATTTATGCATTTGCTTCTTTTCGATAAGTATCTAATTCAGGATCATTTCCATAAACATAATGTCCAGGAATTACCTCTTCAAAACGTGGTTTATCTGTAGAATAATCATGCATATCAGGATCATAAACAAGAAGTTCTTTCTTACGAGCTAACAATGGATCAGGAATTGGTACAGCAGACAAAAGAGCTTTTGTATATGGATGTAATGGATGTGTGAATAGCTCTTCTGTTTCGGCTAACTCTAAAATACGTCCTGAACGAATCACTGCAATACGGTCTGAGATAAACCGTACTACCGATAAATCATGGGCTACAAATAAATAGCTGACTCCATTTTCTAATTGTGATTTTTTCAATAAGTTCAATACTTGCGCCCGAATCGATACATCCAAAGCTGAAATTGGTTCATCCGCAACCACTAATGAAGGTTGCATAATCAAGGCACGAGCAATTCCAATCCGTTGCCGTTGACCACCAGAAAATTCATGCGGGTAACGATACATGTGCTCTGGAAGCAATCCCACTTCATTAATAATCTTTTCAACTTTTGCTAAACGATCTTCTTCAGAATCAAAGAGGTTATAGTTATATAACCCTTCTGAAATAATATATTCAACTGTCGCCCGTTCATTTAATGAAGCAGACGGATCTTGAAAAATCATTTGAATTTTACGAATCTTATCTTCACGTTCTTTGGCTGAAAGTTTGCCATTGATTCGTTTTCCTTCAAAGAAAATATCCCCTTTACTCGTGTGGTTTAAGCCAACAACTGCACGGGCAATCGTGGTTTTTCCTGAACCCGATTCTCCAACCAGAGAAAATGTTTCCCCTTTATAAATCTCAAAGTCTGCATCTTGGACAGCTACAAACTTTCTCTTTCCTTCACCAAATGTGATTTCTAGATCCTTGGCTGATAAAATCACTTCTTTTTCTTTAGACAACGACTTCCCCTCCATCTTCAATATCAATCCCTAATTGGTCGGTTTGAGAAGCCAATTTTTTATGCAGTCCTTTGATTCCTGCAGGTTTTTCAACTTCAGGAGCACGAGGATCTAACAACCATGTCTTGGCATAATGCGTATCGTTGACTCTAAACATGGGTGGTTCGGATTCAAAGTCAATTTTCATAGCATAATTACTTCGCGGTGCAAAGGCATCTCCTTTTATCTCATGATACAAAGAAGGTGGGGCGCCAGGTACGGAATAAAGTTCATCTCCTCGTTCTGCCAATTGAGGTAAAGCGGAAAGCAAACTCCAAGTATACGGATGGCGTGGATCATAAAAGATATCTTCTACTGTTCCCGTTTCAATAATTTGGCCAGCGTACATCACGGCAACACGGTCCGCAATAGACGCAACTACCCCTAAATCATGGGTGATAAAAATAGTCGTAAATTTATACTCTGCTTGTAATTCACGAATCAGTTCCAAAATTTGTGCTTGAATGGTTACATCTAATGCTGTTGTTGGTTCGTCACAGATTAAAATTTTAGGACGACAAGCTAACGCAATGGCGATAACGATCCGTTGGCGCATTCCCCCTGAATATTGGAAAGGATATTCTTCATATCGCGTTTCAGCATTGGGGATACCCGTACGTTTCATTAAATCAATAGCCATACGACGAGCTTCTTTTTTTGATTTATTTTGATGCTTAATAATAACTTCTGAGATTTGTGAGCCAATTGTTTTGATAGGATTTAATGAAGTCATAGGATCTTGGAAAATTGTAGCAATTTCTTTTCCTCGAATACCTTCCCACTCTTTATCCTTCTTTAATTCTGTTAATTCTTTGCCATTGTAAACAATGGACCCATTTGTTATTTCTCCATTGTCTTCTAGCATACCAGTGAAGGTCCGTGTTAACACGGACTTTCCTGAGCCAGACTCACCTACAATGGCAAAGGTTTCTTGATCTTTGAGCTCTAGAGATACATCACGGATTGCTTTTAATTCCCGATCACGTACTTTAAAACTCACAGAAACGTGTTCTGCTTTTAGTATCGTTTTTTTCTCCATCATGTACCTCCTTACATATGAGTTCTAGGATCAGCAGCATCTGCTAATGTTTGTCCAACAATATAAAGTGAAATTGAAACAAGTGCCAATACGATTACTGGAATCCAAAATAAATATGGATAATTCCCCATGTTATTTGTATAGTCAGAAATCAAACGACCTAATGAAGGGACGTTTGCATTCAACCCAACGCCTAAAAATGATAGGAACGTTTCATAGGAAATGTAAGCAGGCAATTCACGAGATAGACTGGTTACAATAACTGATGTCAAATAAGGCATGATATTACGTGGCAATAACCGTTTCATTGGAGTCCCTAACGCTTGAGAAGCTAAATTATATTCTCGATCGCGCATGATCATTACTTGTACACGAATAAAATAAGCCGTACCTAACCAACCAGTGATACACATGGCAAAAATCAAGTTCCAAAAACCATTACCGAATGAATAAGACAAGACCATTACGATTAAAAGTTGAGGGATATTACTAATCACATTGTAAACTTCAATCATAAAGCGGTCGATTTTTTTCGAAAATCCCCAAACAGCTCCAATGATCACACCAATTACAGTATTGATCGTTGTTGCCAAAACAGCAATGGATATTGAAGTTCTGGCACCAGCCCAAACAGCATCAAACAGAGACATCCCATTCTTATCTGTTCCAAACCATTCTTGAAGACTAGGTGGATTATAACGACGACTAAAATCATTGATGTTTTCAACATTCATAAAGTCATACCCACTAAATAGCGGTTGAATGAAAGACATCAGCAAAATAGCAACCATTAAAATCAACATTGCAATAGCAGTTTTACTTGAGAAAAACTTACGGGAAACTGCTCGCCAGTATGAATATTTAGGGGTGTCGATTACTTCTGATTCCAGAGAGTCAGTTTTGACAAACGTAAAATCATCTTTTGTGTGGTTATCACTAACTTCCATGACTACTCTCCTTTATCTGATAGATTAATTCTTGGATCGACTTGTACCATTAATAAATCACCAAACAAATTACTGAAAACAGCAATAATGGTAAAGAAGAAGACGATCCCGATTACTAAGGTATTGTTGTGGGCACTAATCGAATCAGGCAACATTTTACCCATTCCTGGAGCAGCAAAAACTGTTTCAGTGATTGTTGCTCCAGTGATAGCCCCAATGACCATTCCAGGTATTTGGTTCACGATTGGAATTGAAGCATTTTTAAAGATATGTTTTCTTGAGATTTCTCCTGAGCTCAATCCCTTAGCCTTGGCAAACTTCACATAATCTGAAGATTGTTGGTCAATCATGTAACGACGGATCCAAATAACAAGTCCTGAAACTGATAATAAGCCCAGAATTACTGTTGGTAAAACATAAGACCGAATATTTTGCGCACCTAAAGTAGGGAAACTATCTGGCAAGTTCAGCAAACGACTTCCTATAAAGCGGAAGAAATAGATGAAGGCCAAACTTGGTACCGAAATCAGCACCGTTACAATTCCTATCCCAAAGCGATCGACAAATTTTCCTTTAAAACGAGCCATTAATACGGCCGAAGGAATTGAAATCAAGTAGGTTAAAATCACACCGACAAGTCCCATGCGTAAAGAAATTCCGACCATTGATGGATCACGGTGGTTACTTTTAGTAACTACATAATTATCATCAAAGAAATTCTTATCGCGATCGCTCACATTTTTAGTCTGTTGATATCTTCTAGAATAAACATCGATTGATGATCTAGATACTTTACCATTGGAAAATTTTGTTTCTTTACTATCAGCTTTTCCTTGGCCGTCTGTCATGACGTCGATAACATTTTGACCTGCAAAGGTTGGATAAGAATAACCCAAATTCATATGCAAGAAGTTTTGATGAATATAAGGAAATTGACTATTGAAATAAATTTGATACTTGTATTCCGTTCCTGAACCAACTAAGGCCCATCCAACCAATTCATCTTTTTGAATTTTAAGGGAACGTTTTAAATCCGGATTGTCTGGATCTTTGATTTTCCAGGGATGGTCCAATTCAAACATATTTCCATAAAATCGTCCGACACGTCTCCACAATGGAATCTCTTTGGTGGCGTAATAATTGCCGCTGATTTGAAATTCTTGGAGATCCCAATCATTTTCATCGGCCCATTTTTGCAATGTCTCTGTATCCTCAACTGTTGCTTCTGGATATTCTTCACGTACATGGTCGATCAATTGTTTGGAGTTATAATATTCAATATACCCCATGCGCCGAAAAGCAGTATTGGTATACTCGGCTAATTCATCCGGTTTCCCTTTTAATTTACTGTAGTTTGGGTCTTCTTGGAATATCGCTCGCCGTGGGACCATAGTAAAAATTATACCATAGACGATTGTTGTTACTAGAAAAATACTCAAAATTGAGCGTAGTATTCGATTAAACACATATCGTTTCAAGGTCTTCCCTACTTTCTTAATGCGGTTATGTACGTAAAAAAAGGCTAATGCTAGCCTTTTTTCACTTTTAAAACTCTTACTCAGAAAGAACGCCGCCAGTTTCAGCTGCTTTCTTATTACTTTCTTCTTTTTCTGTTTCCCATTTTTCTTTGGCTTGATCATATTGATCAGTCGTCACTGCTTCATCTTGAAGTTGGACGAATTTCAAACGACCAGGAGATCCACCGGCATTTGTTATACCAGCCCAAGAGTAGGAGCCACTAAATGGTACCACATTGGTTACTGCTGGAACACCACCATTAGAATAAATTGGAACTTGCAAGACATTGTCTAATAACCAAGCTTCTGCGTCAGCATAAGCTGTGTAACGCGCATCCACTTCATCCGTTCCTCTAATGTCATTAGCTTTATCTAACAAATCATCAAAATCTGTCAAATTCAAGGCTTTTTTAGCATCTACAGATGGGTCATCCCCTTGAACAGTTTCTGTTCCTTCAAGACCAAGGGTATGCAACATATCGCCATTTTTAGAATTATAAACATTTAAATAGCTCGATGGATCGACAAAGTCAGGACCCCAACCAGAAGCTGTTGAGATATCGAAATCAGAAGCAGCACCAGTTGCTGCTTGATAGGTTGCAGCTAAATATTTATCTTCGCTTAATAATTGGATATCGACAACAACATTATCTGATCCAACAGAGTCTTCAATAGTGCTCTTCAAAGATTTCATGGCACTCACTTGGATATCGGAGTCGCCTCGAACTGGTAAGTCTAGGTGTATTGGGAATTCAACACCATCAGCTTCTAGGGCTTCTTTTGCTTTATCCATATATTCTGCTGCTTTTTCAGCATTATAGTAGCCATCTTGAGCTTCTGAAAAGTCTACATCGCCAAAAGCGTCTTCGTCTAAAGCTTTTGTCTTTTCAGCAACTGTGTCCCCATAAGGTTTTCCGTCGATTGACACAAATTCATTTGGAATCCATGTATTACGTAATGAGTTTTCAGCACCTTCGTCCCCAACGTTTTGCGCATTGTACGAACGTTTGTCAAAGCCAAACAAAATTGCAAGTCTAAAGTCGCGGTTAAGAATTGCTTTTTTCGTTGATTCTTTTTGAGCATCCGTTTCTTTAGAAGTTGCTTCATAACTACCCCGACTAAAGTTAAAGGTCATATTAAACGTAGAAGCACCCGGTTCTGACCAAGTAATACTATCACCATAGTCAGCCGTAACATCTTTATAGCCAGCTGAGTTTGGATAAACTCGAGCCATCGTATAATCACCGTTGGCATAAGATCTAAACAAGCCATCTGGATCTTTTCCATCAAAATACGTCATTTTTACTTCTTGGATATGAACATTATCAGCATCCCAATAAGATGGATTTGCTTCATATTCAATAACAGATTTGGCCGTATTATTTGTCAATAGATAAGGGCCATTATACAAAATACCTTCAGGTTCTGGCGTACCAAAACTATCTTGTTTGGAATCTAAGAAATCTTTATTAACCGGATAAAGAATTCCATAGGTTGTTTTTGAATTCCAATACGATTCAGGTTCATTCAAGGTATATTCTAACGTATAATCATCAACTGCTTTAACACCAACTGTTGAAAAATCATCTGTTTTACCAGCAACATAATCAGACAAACCTGCGATACTGCCTGCAACGATGTATAACGTTTCAGACTGTTCAGCTACGGCATGTTCTAATCCAGTTACCCAGTCATTAGCTGTTACTTCAGCACCATAATCGTTACCTTCGTTGTCTACCCATTGAACACCTTCACGAATATGATAGGTATAAGTAAGCCCATCATCACTAACTTCCCAAGATTCTGCCATAGCAGGAATCAAGTTCCCATACTCATCATTTTCAAACAAGCCATCCACAAAGTTTGTGTAATGTTCATTGTTTGTTGAACGTTGTGAAACAGTGTAGTCCATGTTATCCATATCTGTTGAATAAACGTAACTGTACACATCTGAAGAACCAGCGTCACTGCCGCCATTATCTCCGCTAGCATTTCCGCTATCATCTGTACCACCACTACCACAGGCGGCCAAGACAAACGTGCTAGCTAATAAAGTAACCAAAAACTTTCTTGCTTTCATGTATACCCCTCCATCTTTTTTTCACTCTCTTTTTTCTCTGAATGTTCCAACAAAATTATCAGAAAATTAGATAAGTATGGAGAAATGATACAAAACTTTTATACATTAGTCAATCATTTTTTAATAATTAATTAATGAACAATGGAATTAAACCGCTTTTTTTGAGTTTTTAGTGAAGAAATGCTAAATTGTTTCTAATATCTGAAAATTATACAAAGCCTTGCAACTTTTCACATTTTAAAAAATTGCACTTTCTTGCAAGCTAAAAAACAAAAAAGTCGATCCTCATCAAAAAGCAGGATCGATTCTTTTTATTTTACATGAGCAGTGATATAATCGACAGCGGCACCAACTGTCTGAAGATTTTCAGCATCTTCATCAGAAATTTCAGTACCGAATTCTTCTTCTAATTCCAAAACAAATTCCATCACACTGATAGAATCAGCATTCAAATCATCCTTGATACTCATAGCATCAGTTACTTGATCTGAATTGATTTCAAAGTGATTGGCGATCACATTGGCTACTTTTGCAAATACTTCCTCACGCGACATTACATTCACCTCCACGTTATTAAGGAACGCTAAAATAAGCTAACTCATATTTTACGAGTTTTCCTTGTGTTTGTCTAGACTTTTTTATTTGACAAACGATTCGACCTTACTCAGAAGAATTTTCAAACTTTCTGACCAGTTTACCAACAACGTTACTTTCAAGCATCGTATGAATCTGTGCAATCGTAGCAGCAACTGCTGTGGCTTTGGTTGCGCCATGCGTTTTAACTACTGGCGCTTTTAAGCCAAACAACACCGCACCGCCATGTTTGGAATAATCCATCTGATTTTTTAAGCTATCCAACGAATCTTTTATTAAAAGGGCCCCTAGTTTTCCTTTAACACCAGAATCTAAAATTGATTGTTTCAATAAACTAGTAATATTTAAAGCCGTTCCCTCGATTGATTTTAAAACTGCATTCCCCGTAAATCCATCAGTGACAACCACATCACATACACCACTTAGTAAGTCACGTGCTTCTACATTTCCAACAAAATTGATAGTTGTTTCGTCTTTTAGTAATTGAAAAGCTTGCTTGGTTAGCTCGCTTCCTTTAGTATCTTCTGTTCCATTATTAAGTAGGCCGACTTTCGGTGCTTTGACACCACGAACATTTTCAGCATAAAAAGAACCTAAGATACCATATTGTAGCAAATGTTCCGCTTTATTTTCGGCATTAGCACCAAGATCAAGCATATCAAATCCTGTCTCTTTCCCCATCACAGGAAGTGTCGACATCAGGCCAGGACGATCAATTCCTTTGATTCGACCTACGATAAATAAACCTGCTGCTAAAAGGGCTCCAGTATTGCCTGCTGAAAATACGGCATCTGCTTCGCCATTTTTTACGGCTTGAGCTGCCAAGACCATGGAAGCTTGTTTTTTACGTCGCACGGCTCTCACAGGTTCGTCTTCACTTGTCACCTTTTCATCGGTATGGATGATTTGTACATTCTGTTGGTCAGTTAGATATTTTTGTATTTCAGATTCTTTCCCATATAATAAAAACTCAATATCGGGAAAATCTTTTTTGGCGAGCATTACGCCCTCCACGATTGCTTGAGGCGCATTGTCTCCTCCCATCGCATCTACTGCAATTTTCATCTAAAAAGCTCCTTTTTGATTAAATTCAACCTTAAAAAAATCATATAAACAAATTTAGTATAGCACATTTTCATCGTCCGTCTACCAATAGTTAAGACACAAGACATCGATTATTTATTTATAGAAGGAAAAGATTCTTCTAATCAAAGAAACGATTGCCCTCTTCTCCTAAATGTAAGTAGGCAACTAAAGGAGCATACTCTGGTAGGATTTGCCAATTTTTCAGTTGCCAAATCTGCTGGGCTTCCTTTCTGGCTACTTCTAAAATGGTGGCATCAACAACGATGTCCGCTGCCGCAAATTCCGGCAATCCTGATTGGCGAAACCCAAACACTTCCCCAGGCCCCCGTAACTCCAAATCTTTTTCACTAACGACAAAACCATTATTGGTTTCTGTCATAATTTTCATGCGTTCTTTTCCCATATCATTTTTGGGATTAGCGATTAAAATACAATAAGATGCTTGTGAGCCACGACCGACACGGCCACGTAACTGATGAAGTTGGGCTAAACCAAATCGATCGGCATCAATGATCAACATTAACGTTGCATTAGGAACATTTACGCCCACTTCAATCACTGTTGTCGAAACTAATATTTGAAGTTCATTCTCTTTAAAAGTTTCCATAATGACTTCTTTTTCAGCATTTTTCATTTTCCCATGTAAAATTCCCACCTGAAAATCAGGAGCAAAAAAGTCAGTGAGTTGATTATAAATTTCGACGGCATTTTGAACATCTAGCATTTCCGACTCTTCGATCAAAGGACAAATAACATACATTTGATGACCTTTTTCCAGTTCTTTTTTTGCCCATGTCAACACTTGAGTAAGTTGTGGTGGTTTGACCCAACGTGTCTTCACAGGTATACGTCCTGCTGGCATTTCATCAATGATTGAAACGTCCATTTCTCCATAAGCTGTGATAGCAAGCGTTCTGGGGATAGGTGTGGCTGTCATGAATAAGACATCTGGTTTCCACCCTTTTTCACGCAAGATTTTACGTTGATTGACTCCAAAACGATGCTGTTCATCTGTAATCACCAGTCCCAAATTAGAAAATTCTACCCCTTCTTGAATTAAAGCATGTGTCCCGACGACAATATCAATTTCTCCATTTTCAAGTTCAGATAAAATTTGTTGTCTTTCTTTTGCTTTCGTTGAACCGGTGAGTAAAGCAACTTGAACTTCTAAAGGATCAAATAATTCATTCAAACTTTCAACATGCTGCTGAGCCAATATTTCGGTTGGAACCATTAGTGCCCCTTGAAAGCCCGCTGTCATCGTGGCGTAAAGTGCAATGGCTGCAACAATGGTTTTGCCACTACCAACATCACCTTGTAACAAACGCTGCATGTGCGAAGGTCTGCGCATATCACGACAAATCTCATTGGTCACCTTCTTTTGAGCAGTTGTTAATTCAAAAGGAAGAGCATCAATAAACTTTTTTAATCGATCATTATCATAAGCGATGGCTAATCCGTTTTGTTCGGCTTTTTCTGTTTGTTTCAAGCCTTGAATTTGCATCTGAAATAAAAAAAACTCTTCAAAAACAACTCGTCGTTTTGCCTGATGATATTCTTCTTTATCTTTGGGAAAATGCATGGCAAACATTGCCTGTTTCCGATCCAACAATCGATATTTATTCACCAAAGACAAGGGTAAATTTTCTTCAATTTCATCAGAATGCTCACCAAAAGCGACTTTGATCAAATCAATCAAGGTACTTTGTCGTACAGACTTATTGACATGATAAATTGGCGCAAAATCACCTGCTTGCCCATTTGCCAGAATCTTCATACCAGTAAGTGATTGATGTTTAGCATCCCATTTCCCATAAACCGCTAATTCTTCACTGACAATCACTTTATCTTTTAAATAAGGTTGATTAAAAAAAGAAACATTAAAAACATCATGATCTTGCATCATACGAAATTGCAATCGTGATTTTTTATATCCAAAGCGATTCACAACTGGAGGAGAGACCACCATCCCCTTAATAGTGACTTTTTCTTGATCTAAAATCTCAGTAAGTTGCCTTTCTTTGATATCATCATAACGAAAGGGGTAATACATCAATAAATCTTCCACTGTTTCAATACCGAGTTCGGCTAATTGTTGTGCTCTTTTTTCACCCACTTTAGGTAGTTCAATAACCGATTGTTTTAGCATCGTGTGTCCTCCTTCCTTTTTTTTGATTATCGCATTCACTTAAAAAAGCTTGGCACAAACATTTAGGCGTCTGACCAAGCTTTCTTTATTTTGTGCGCCTATCATTGAGGTACGCATTTTATGGTTATTCTGCTGCAAAAAGATACGGATAAACTGGTTGTTTTCCATCATGGATCTCGATCTCCAACTCAGAATCTTTTTCTAGCAAGGCTTTTTCAATTTTATGTGCTTCTTTTTCGGATCCATCTTCACCGACCAAAATCGTAATGATTTCCGTATCCTCTGTTATCATCTTATCTAAGATAGCCATCGAAGCATTGAAAGATTTCTTTTCTGAAGCAACAATCTTCCCGTCAATCATGCCTAAAAATTCGCCTTTTTTAATCTTTACATCATCAATTGAGGTATCTCGAATCGCATGAGTGATTGAACCACTAGTCACACTTTCTAACATTTCTGTCATGGCTTCTTTATTTTCTGACAAACTTGCCTGTTCATTAAACGCAAGCATCGCTGTCATGCCTTGTGAAATAGTTTTTGTCTCTACAACAGCCGCGGGAATTTCTGATACTTCTGCTGCTTGTTGTGCAGCCATGAAGATGTTTTTATTATTTGGTAAAATCAATACCTTATCAGCATTCACTTCAGAAATAGCATTCACTATATCTTCAGTACTTGGATTCATCGTTTGACCACCACTAATAACATGGTTGACACCTAGACTTAAGAAAAGATCTTTTACACCAGAACCGGCAGCAACAGCAATAATAGCATACGGAAGATGTTGTTTTTGTAATTTATCTTCTTTATTGTCATTTTCCAGAATTGTTTCATGTTGCAAGCGCATATTATCCACTTTTACTTTAATCAAAGAACCAAATTTTTGACCATAATTCATAACTTCTCCAGGATATTCTGTATGAACATGAACTTTAATGATTTCATCGTCATTGACAACAAGTAGTGAATCACCAAGTTCATTTAAATAATTGCGAAAAATTTCATAATCAAATGTATCATCCACGGTTGGTCCTTCGCCGATTCTGACCATAATTTCAGTACAATAACCAAATTTAATATCTTCTGTTGCTAGTTGTCCTTGGATACTGCGATGATGTTCAGCATTGACCATTTCTTCCATGGTTGCCGGCGTTACTACATGTTCCTCAGGATGGTATTGACCACTTAAGACACTTAAAAATCCTTCATAAACAAAAACTAAACCTTGACCACCACTATCAACCACACCAACTTCTTTTAATACTGGTAATAAATCCGGTGTTTTTGCTAATGCCCGTTTGGCCCCTTTTAAAACTTCTGTCATTACTTCGACACAGTCTTCAGAAACTTCTGCTTTACGTTTACCATAATCTGCTGCTACTCGAGCAACCGTCAAAATCGTTCCTTCGACAGGCTTCATAACTGCCTTATAAGCCGTTTCTACCCCATGAGCAAAGGCCTCAGCTAATTGTTGGGATGTCAACGTGTCAAAATCTAGAATCTTTTTTGAAAAGCCTCGGAATAATTGGGATAAGATAACACCAGAATTGCCTCGGGCGCCCATCAATAATCCTTTAGCTAAAGCGTTGGCTAGTTCTCCTACTTTTTCCGAAGTAGAATCAGAAACCGCTTGTGCTCCACTAGTCATTGATAAATTCATGTTTGTTCCTGTATCACCATCCGGAACAGGAAATACATTTAATGAGTTAACAAATTCTGCATTTGTTTGTAGACGATTGGCGCCAGCCTGTACCATCTCTTGAAATTGACTTGCGCTGATGTTCGTTACTTTCACTGATAAATCCTCCTTAAGATCAACTGCTGAAAACTCAGCTGTTGTCTGCCTCTTAGTCAGGCAAGACTCGCACTCCTTGAACAAAAACGTTCACTGAATTTGCTGTAACACCTACCATTGTTTCGAGATTGTACTTCACTTTTTCTTGAACGTTGCGAGATACTTCGGAGATTTTGGTTCCATAGCTAACGATTGTATACACGTCCACAGCAATCCCATTTTCTTCCTGACGAATTACAACACCACGGGAAAAATTTTCTTTTCGCAAAATATCATTGATGTTGTCTCTAATTTGATTTTTGCTTGCCATCCCCACGATTCCAAACACGTCAGTGGCAGCTCCGCCAACAACTGTTGCAATCACATCGTTTGTGATTTCGATCGTTCCAGATGAGGTGTTTATTTTTACAGCCATAATAAAGCCTCCTTAACAGACTTTTTGTCTATTTTCTACTCTAACATTTTAACATAGCTTCTCTTGAAATAAAAGAAGAGCGTTGGCATATGCATACAAAACAATCAAAGTAAGCCTGATAACTTTGTCTAATTTACAATGATATAGGAAAAAAGTCAATCATTCAAAGAAAAAATACTTGCTAAAAAGCGAATTTTATGCTAAATTCATTTAGTATGAGCGAATTTAAGCGCTCCTAGAATCAAGGCAAAGGAGGAAATAACACATGTCTAAAGTCTGCTATTATACTGGTCGTAAAACAAAAACTGGCAATAACCGTTCACATGCTTTGAACGCTACAAAACGTACTGTTAAACCGAATTTACAAAAAGTTCGCGTAATGGTCGATGGCAAACCTAAAAAAGTTTGGGTGTCTGCTCGTGCTTTGAAATCTGGAAAAGTTGAGCGCGCATAATCCACGTTAATTAAAAAAGAGCAACCGTTCGTCTAACGAACGGTTTTTTGTTTGCACGAAATATATTTTTTTCAGGTGTTTCTCTCTTAAATTCTAGCGATTTACTTTTCCTAGACATTCCTATTCAATGAACAAAAACTCTCTTTTTTATGGTAAAATAAACGCAACAATCAAAAACAAGGAGGACTTCTTCTTGAACAACCTAAAAATTTTTTGCAAACAAAATCGTCGGTATATGTTGGCTAGCTTCTTCTTCCCGTTTTTTATAATGATGCTTTTATACCTTACGATTGGAATCTATCCCGGCTCTTCTCGTAGCATTCTTGCCAGTGACGCTTTTTCACAATTTTCAAATTTTCACGCAAGTTACAGAAACGCCTTATTAGGCAAGCAAAGTTTTCTTTTTACTTGGAATGCTTCTTTAGGATTGAATTACTTATCTCTTATTTCCTATTATTTGGGAGGTTTATTTACTCCACTCGTTTTATTTTTTCCAAATCAGTACATGCCCGATGCGCTTTATTTTTTGACATTAATTAAAATTGGAAGTGCCGGGCTAGCTTTTTGGTTTTATGCAAAACATACCTTTACTATTCACCCAAAAAACCATGTAATACTTGCCATATGTTATTCTTTGATGTCTTTTGTAACTGTACATTCCGAGCTCATCATGTGGTTAGATGCTTATGTCTACCTTCCATTTGTCATTTGGGGGATCGATCGATTATTGCAAAAGAATAGGCCCAAAGTGCTTTTCTTTAGTTATTTATTATTATTTATTTCCAGTTTTTATATGGGCTTTATGATTGGGATTTTCTCCGTTCTTTACTTTTTGGCGCGGCTCTTTAGTAAGTGGAAAGAAAATAAAGGACACATTTCCCATTATCTTCTCACCTCTTTCTTAGCAGGAGGAGCTTCCATGATTATTATCCTCCCAGCATTACTTGATTTGCGCTCAAACGGTGAGAAGCTTACAGAAATCACAAAATTTAAAACAGAAGCTACAGGTGTTTTTGATTTTTTTGTCAAAAACATGATTAGTGTTTACGACACTACCAAATATGGATCCATTCCTTTTATTTTTATTGGTCTCCTACCTTTAGGCTTTTGTTTGTACTACTTTGTTGCAAAAAAAGTCCCTTTAAAAGATAAATTACTTTATCTAGCCATTGCTGCTATTTTGATGACAAGTTTTTATGTAGTCCCACTTAATTTATTTTGGCATGGGATGCATGCGCCCAATATGTTTTTGTTTCGTTATGCTTTTTTATTATCATTTTTGATTATCATGTTAGCAGGTTATGGATGGGAACAGTTCAACAAAAAAGATCGCGGACGTTTGGTCAGTGTCTTCTTACTCTTAATTGGCCTTTTCTGTTTGGTTTATGGCATGATACCCAAAGGACAATATGATTATCTATCTGTCACTTCTTTTGCTCTAACGATTGCTTTTCTAGTGGTCTATCTTTTAATTTTTTGGCTCTATCAAAGTAACTTCTTTTCGGCAAAGACAACTACTTCTTTTCTTTTACTATTTGTTTGTTTGGAAATGGGAGTAAACACTAATGGCATGTTGCATGGGATTCTAGACGAATGGAACTACGCCTCACGCAGTTTATATACCGAGCCATATCCAGCCATCAAAAATTTGGTAGATCAAACAAAAGAAGAAAATGATTCTTTTTATCGCTTAGAAAATCTCGATCCTGTTTCTTCTAACGATAGTATTAATTATGGGTATAGTGGGATTAGTCAATTTTCTTCCATTAGAAATCGAAACTCGTCAAGTTATCTTGATGCCTTAGGGTTTCGTTCACAAGGCACCAATTTAAATATCCGTTACTTGAATAACACGTTACTTATGGATAGTTTTACAGGCATTAAATACAATTTAACCAAACAAGAAATTCAAAAATATGGGTTTACTGAAGTTGGCAAAAAAAATGATTACCTTTTATATGAAAATAAAAATGCCTTACCTCTGGCTTTTACAGCCGATCCTAGCATTGCATCACTAAAGAAATACTCAAACGATAATTTGAGAAGCCAAACAGCTCTTTTTAATGAACTCGCACAATTGAATCAAACTTATTTTACATTTCATCCTTTAACCGTTGTGTCAACAAAAAATACAACGATGACAACCACTGGTAATCATACGCTATTTAAAGAGGAAACGAGCAATACTGCAAAAGATGTCACCTGGTCTGTAGATGTTCCAGCTCATAGTCAAGCGTATCTTAGCTTATATCCAAGTAATTTTGGAAAGTTAGAAAATTCGACAGCTACCTTGATTGTCAATGGACAAGAACGTAAAACACAAATCAATATCAATGGACAATATTATGACTTAGGAAATTATGAAAAAGATACCACGGTAGAATTTACTGTAAGTTTTTATGGAACTTCTGAGGTTTCTTTTCAAAATCCTCAAGTTGTAACCTTGGATACTCAAGCTTTTCAACAGGCTTTTGATAAAATTTCCGAAAATGGTGTCACTATGACTGTCAATAACCGTCAAGCTAAAGGAGAAATCAATCAGAACAAAGAAACTGAATTAGTGACTACTATTCCTTATGATAAAGGCTGGAAAGCTAAAATTGATGGAAAAGAAGTGCCTGTCAAAGCCTTCCAAGATGCCTTTGTTCGTATTACTGTTCCAAAAGGAAAACATAAAATCGAGTTTAGTTATATTCCTCAAGGGTTTTTACTTGGTTTGTTTTTATGTATCAGTTGCATTGTACTCTTTTTAATCTATGATTGGCAGTATAAGAAAAAGCGGACATAATCGTCCGTTTTTTTGTTCTTTCATTTAAAAAATTAAAATTAAAAAATTAGCAATTTTTCCTTTTTATTTTAAAGAAAATCAGCTCATTTTTTTCCTAAAGAAAGTAGTTTTGATTTTCTATTTTTCTTATAACAGCTTTCGTTATTGATTTAACAAGGTTTGCAAACTATTTTTCATAGAAATAGTTTATTTTTAGTCATGTTATATTATCTAACATATATTATTGACACCCCGAAAGAATCTTGCTATAGTTCCCTTAAGCTAAATGAAAAGAAGGTTAGGAAAATCAACTTTACCGACTTTTCAACAGATAACAATTTGATTCATTTATCTTAAAAAGGTGGGATACTATGACAACAACTGCATCAGATATCAAGAAAGTAGCAAAAGAAGAAAATGTTCGTTTCTTGCGACTCATGTTCACCGATATTTTAGGAACAATCAAAAATGTCGAAGTCCCAATTAGTCAACTTGATAAAGTTCTTGAAAACAAATTAATGTTTGACGGATCTTCTATTGAAGGATTTGTACGGATTGAAGAAAGTGATATGTATCTTTATCCTGATTTAGATACATGGATGATCTTCCCTTGGGAAAGTGAGCACGGAAAGGTAGCTCGTTTAATTTGTGATATTTACAATCCTGATGGAACACCATTTTCTGGTGATCCGCGTGGGGCACTAAAACGCGCATTGAGTCATATGGAGGAAATGGGGTTTCAAGCTTTCAATTTAGGACCTGAACCAGAATTCTTTTTATTCAAATTAGATGAAGCAGGCGAAATTACTACCAAATTAAACGATCAAGGAGGGTACTTTGACTTTGCTCCCACAGATTTAGGAGAAAATTGTCGTCGTGATATCGTTCTTGAGCTAGAAAAATTAGGGTTTGAAGTAGAAGCTTCTCATCATGAAGTCGCACCTGGTCAACATGAAATCGACTTTAAGTATGCCAATGCAATTGATGCTTGTGACAATATCCAAACCTTTAAATTAGTTGTCAAAACGATAGCTAGAAAACACGGACTACACGCAACTTTCATGCCTAAACCACTTTTTGGAATCAACGGTTCTGGTATGCACTGTAATATGTCCTTATTTAAAGATGAGAACAACGCCTTTTTTGATGAAAAAGACAGCATGCAATTAAGCCAAACCGCCTATCATTTCTTATCCGGACTCTTGCAACACGCTCGAGCGTTTACTGCGATTTGCAATCCAACCGTCAATTCTTACAAACGTTTAGTTCCAGGATATGAAGCACCAGTCTATGTGGCTTGGTCAGGACGGAATCGTTCCCCATTGATCCGTGTCCCCGAATCTCGCGGCCTTTCTACACGCCTAGAATTACGTTCTGTCGATCCTAGTGCCAATCCTTATCTTGCTTTAGCGACCTTACTTGAAGCAGGTCTTGATGGCATTAAACAAAAAGTACAGCCACCAAAAGCAGTGAATCAAAATATCTATACAATGACAGAAGAAAAACGACATGAACTTGAAATTTACGATTTACCATCCACTTTACACAACGCCATCAAAGAACTACGAAAAGATACCGTTATTAAAAATGCTTTGGGTGAACATATTTATAAGGCATTCATTGAAGCAAAACGAATCGAATGGGCTGCCTTTAGACAAACAGTCTCCGAATGGGAACGAGAGCAGTATTTAGAATTGTATTGATCCATACGATTGTTCCTTTTATTTCTCAAATAGCTATATTTAAAAAAGAAGAAGTTAGTAAACGACCTACCATTTACTAACTTCTTCTTTTTATTTAGTATCGAACTTCTTTTAAATAAAGGCCTTGAGGATGAGCGGTAGGACCTGCAAAATGTCGATCTTTTGCAGCAATTATCTTAGGAATACTATCTGTTTCTAAGCGCCCATTGCCAATTTTTAACAACGTTCCAACCATGATACGAATCATTTTATATAAAAAGCCATCTCCGCGAAAAGTAAAGATTAGTTCGTTACCTGAATGACTTACTTGCATCGTTGCTTCATAAATCGTTCGAGTTTTATCATCAATCGAACTTCCCGAAGCACAAAACGATGTAAAATCATGGGTTCCTAAAAAATCCGGCAATGCTTTTTTGATTTTATCAAAATCTAATTGATAAGGATAATAACTCGCATAGTTTCTAGTAAATGGATTTTTAGGTGTTCCAATATCCACATGAAATTCATAAACTTTTTCTTTCACCAAATACCGAGCATGAAATTTTTCCGTAACGATCTCTACATTTTTTACAGCAATATCTTCCGGACTTTGTGTATCCAGCGCAAATCGCATTCGTTCTAAAGGTCGTTCATAAGGAAAATCAAAATGAATGACTTGTCCCAAAGCATGTACACCTGCATCTGTACGTCCTGAGCCATGAACTTTTATGGGTTGACTCGCCATTTTTGAAATCGTCTTTTCTAGTTCTTCTTGAATTGTACGACCATTATTTTGACGTTGAAAACCATTAAAATTTGTACCATCATAAGCAATAATTGCTTTGTATCGAACCATTTTTTCTCCTTCTAAAAAATAAGACAAGAAAATCAATAGTGACTTCTCTTGTCTTGATATTTTTATTTTCTTAAATAAACAAGTGCTACGGTCAAGAAGACATACAAGACTATTGTAAGTGTATCTTGTAAATGCCAATGTAAAACACGGTATTTTGTCCGTCCTTCTCCTCCTTGATAGCCCCTAGCTTCCATCGCTGTAGCTAAATCATCCGCTCGATTAAAACTGCTCACAAAAAGTGGAATCAATAAAGGAACAATTGCTTTCATTTTTTGAATCAAATTCCCTTCACCAAAGTCCACACCACGTGCTCGTTGCGCATTCATAATTTTTTCCGTTTCATCCATTAAAGTTGGGACAAAACGTAGCGCAATCGATAGCATCAAAGAGATTTCGTGTACAGGAAATCGAACAACTTTTAAGGGACGTAAAATATACTCAATGGCATCTGACAGTTCCAGTGGTTGAGTTGTCAATGTCAGCAATGTAGACATAAAAATAATCAGTACAAATCGACAAAAAATGAAAATCCCATTTTGTAAACCAAATTCAGTTATTCGAAAAACACCCCATTGCCAATAAACTTTTCCACCACTAGTAAAAAAGATCTGTAAGGCAACCGTAAAAAGGATCAACCAAATCAAGGGCCTAACACCACGTATAAAAAAGCCTAAGTCTATTCTTGAAAGCAAGATGCATAGAAATGTAAAAATACCCAATAAAAGATAACTCTGCCAATTATTAGCCAAAAAGATGATTCCAATAAAATAGAAACTGGCAATTAATTTTGTTCGAGGATCCAATCGGTGAATAAGTGAATCCCCAGGAATATAACGTCCTAGAATCAGTTTATTCATCATGAGTGTTCACCCCCTGAGCCAAAATCTCGTCAGCTAACGCACTAGCCGTTAGAGGCAACTTATCAAAAGGCATCCCACGCTCTTGTAATTTTTGGGCAAAGCGTGCTGCAGTAGGCACCCCTAATTGCTTTTCTTCTAACCAAGCAACATCTTGAAAAACTTCTTCTGGTACACCCGATTTCACTAAACTTCCTTTTTCCAAAACATAGACATAGTCAGCAAAATTTGCAACATCATCCATTAAATGTGTTACTAAAACAATGGTAAGTCCTTTTTCTTTATGCAAATGATCAAACATCCGCATCATTTCACGTCGGCCTTGAGGATCTAATCCAGCCGTTGGTTCATCAAGAACTAATACCTCTGGCTGCATCGCTAAAACTCCCGCAATAGCGACACGTCGCATTTGTCCACCTGAAAGATCAAACGGTGAACGTTCCATAAAACTTTCATCCAAACCTACTAACTCTAAGTTCTCTTTCGCTAAGAATAAGGCCTTCTCTTCAGAAACTCCAAAATTTTTAGGGCCAAACGCAATATCCTTGGCAACAGTTTCTTCAAATAATTGAGATTCAGGAAATTGAAAGACGATTCCTACCTTTTTACGAATAGGTTTTAAATTCTTGTTGTTTGTTTCAGGTGTAATTTCCCGGTCACCTATTTGAACAAGACCTTGTGTTGGTTTTAATAAAGCATTCAAATGTTGTAAAAGTGTCGACTTACCACTACCGGTATGACCTACCAAAGCTGTATACGAGCCTTGTTTTATTTCAAGGTCAATATCATGTAATACCCTTTGTTCAAACGGAGAATTAGGTTGATAGGTAAAATTTACTTTTTCAAAACGGATGTCCATAACCAGTTAATCATCCCTTCTTCAGTTAAATACTCTTTAGGTACATCGATTTCTCGTGTAAGTAGAGCTTCTTTTAGTCGTTCAGGAAAAGGCAAATCAAGTCCCATTTCGACTAATTCAGGCCCCATAGAGAAAATCTTTTCCGGAGTCCCTTCTTCAATCAGTTGACCTTGACGCATAACAAAAACTCGATTGGCATTGGCTGCTTCATCGATATCATGAGTGATAGATAAAACGGTCAACTCGTTTTCTTGTTTAATTTTTTTGATCGTCGAAATTACTTCTTGGCGACCTTCTGGATCTAACATACTGGTTGCTTCATCTAAAATAATGATATCAGGTCGCAAGGCAACAATTCCAGCAATGGCTACCCTTTGTTTTTGGCCACCTGATAAACGTGCAGGCTCTTTGCTTGAAAAATCAGTCATTCGGACTTGCTGTAAAGCATCCTTCACACGTTTTAGCATATATTCCCTGGGTATACCTTGGTTCTCCATACCAAAAGCAACATCATCTTCAACAGTCGCTCCAACAAACTGGTTATCTGGATTTTGAAAAACCATACCGACCATTTTACGAATGGCCCAGATATTTTCTTCATTTAACACATGGTTACCAACAGTAACTTTGCCTGTTTCAGGCAAAAGTAACCCATTGATTGTCTTTGCTAGGGTCGATTTACCAGAACCATTATGTCCAATGATCGCAACCCATTCTCCTTTGTTGATATGTAAAGAAATATCTTGCAAAGCTGGTTTGTCATCTTCAGCTTGATAACGAAAAGTTATATTCTCTAAATTAATAATTGGTTCCATAATTTCTCCTTTATTGCTAAATCATTCATTGTCAATGACTCTTCTAAATTGGAAATTTCTTAATTCATTTCAAGCAATCTTACAAAAAAAATGATACTTGGCTATCATTCCTATTAAGAGTAGCAAAAAAATCTCTTTTTTTCAATTTAATCTCACTAAGAAAAAGCTTTCAGTATTTTTTCTTAGAAGAAATACTGATTCAACAAACAACAGGTTAATTTTTTCTCATTTGCCATCATCTGGTGTCTTGACAGGTGATCGAAAATAAAAAAAAGCACTTTATGATGAGTGGCTACTCCTTGAATAAATCAAGAAGTAGCACTGAGCTAGACTCGGAAATAAAGCTTTCCAACATCATAACACTCTAAAAATTCATCGACAAAGTGATGCTTCAAGCAACTAGAGAAAACTCTCTAAAAAGCCATTATTAAGTGTAATTTTAAACCAATTCAATGATAACCATTGGAGCAGCATCGCCACGTCTTGGTTCAGTTTTCAAGATACGTGTGTAGCCACCTTGGCGGTCTTCATAACGAGGCGCAATATCATTGAATAGCTTTTGTAAAGCTGATTCGATGACGATATCTTCGTCTTCTTCACGCACGTCTGCAACTTCATTACGAACAAATGTCGCTGCTTGACGACGGGCATGCAAATCACCACGTTTACCTAGTGTAATCATTTTTTCAACAGTTGAACGAATTTCTTTTGCACGAGCTTCTGTCGTTTCAATACGTTCGTTTATGATTAAATCAGTCGTTAAGTCACGCAACATTGCTTTACGTTGGCTTGATGTGCGTCCTAATTTACGATAACTCATGGATTTCCCTCCTTCGTAAAAATTAATCGTCTTTACGTAAACTCAAACCTAGATCATTTAATTTATTCTTCACTTCTTCAAGAGATTTCCGACCTAAATTACGTACTTTGATCATTTCTGGTTCGGTTTTATCTGTTAATTCTTGTACAGTATTGATGCCTGCACGCTTCAGACAGTTATAAGAACGCACGGAAAGATCCAATTCTTCAATGGTCATTTCCAACATTTTTTCTTTTTGTGTTTCTTCTTTTTCAATCATGATTTCAGCATTTTTGGCTTCATCCGTTAGATTCACAAAAATATCCAAATGTTCTGTCAAGATCTTAGCAGCTAGACTTAAAGCATCTAGAGGTTCGATCGAGCCATCTGTCCAAATATCCATCGTTAGTTTGTCAAAATCATCGCGACGACCGACACGTGTATTTTCTACTTGGTAGTTTACACGGCGTACCGGTGTGTAGATGGAATCAACAGGAAGTACACCTATTGGCATATCTTCTTTCTTGTTTTCATCTGCTTGGACATACCCACGTCCAGGTTTTACAGTTAATCGCCCATGGAATTTTGCACCATCAGCTACTGTACAGATGTACATATCTTTATTCAGAATCTCTACATCACTATCAACGATAATATCGCCAGCAGTTACTGTAGCAGGTCCAGTAATATCGATTTCAAGGGTTTTTTCTTCTTCACCATACATTTTTAATGCAAGGCCTTTAATGTTCAAAACGATTTGCGCCACATCTTCACGAACACCTTTGATCGTTGAAAATTCATGCAATACGCCATCGATTTGAATATTGGTAATCGCAGCCCCTGGTAGAGAAGAAAGCAAAATACGACGTAGGGAATTTCCTAAAGTAGTTCCATAGCCTCGTTCAAGAGGTTCTACGATGAACTTTCCATAATCTTTCTCTTCATCAATCTTTGCAATTTTTGGTTTTTCAAATTCAATCATTCTTATCTCTTACCCCTTTCAAAACGAAAAGTGTCTTGTTCAATGACCTTATTGTTGAAACTCAAAATGATCAGCACTCATTAAACACGACGGCGTTTTGGAGGGCGACATCCATTATGAGGAACGGGTGTTACATCACGAATCGCTGAAACTTCTAAGCCTGCTGCTTGTAGTGAACGAATGGCTGCTTCACGTCCAGAACCAGGTCCTTTGACAGTTACTTCTACATTTTTCAATCCGTGTTCCATTGCTGCCTTTGCTGCTGTTTCTGCTGCCATTTGAGCGGCAAAAGGTGTTGATTTTCTACTTCCTCTAAATCCTAATGCACCTGCTGACGACCAAGATAAGGCATTTCCATGAACATCAGTGATCATTACGATTGTATTATTAAATGTGGAATGGATATGAGCAATCCCAGATTCAATATTTTTTCTTACACGGCGTTTACGAGCCACTTTTTTTGCTGCCATGAAGTTTTAACCTCCTTCACTTAATAATTATTTTTTATTACCTGCAATCGATTTTGCGGGTCCTTTACGAGTACGCGCATTATTTTTCGTGTTTTGTCCACGAACAGGTAGACCACGACGATGACGGATCCCACGGTATGAACCGATTTCCATCAATCGTTTGACGTTTAGATTCACTTCTCTACGAAGATCACCTTCAACTTTTAAATTATCTACTTCCGCACGAATAGCATCTGTTTGTTCATTAGTTAAATCGCGTACACGAATATCTTCTGAAACACCAGCATTTGCTAATACATGTTTTGCGCTTGTTTCTCCGATTCCATAAATATATGTCAGGGAAACGACAACGCGTTTGTCACGCGGGATATCTACTCCTGCAATACGAGCCATATCTTGTTACACCTCCGATTATCCTTGACGTTGTTTGTGTTTTGGATTTGCTGGGCAAATCACCATAACGCGTCCTTTACGACGAATTACTTTACAATGTTCACACATTGGTTTTACTGATGGTTTTACTTTCATGATACTACCTCCTGTATTTTTACGGAGTACAATTATTTAAAGCGATAGGTAATACGACCACGACTAAGATCATAAGGTGATAGTTCAACGGTCACCTTGTCTCCAGGTAAGATTCGAATATAATGCATTCGGATTTTACCAGAAACAGTCGCAAGAACTTGGTGTCCATTCTCCAATTCGACTTTAAACATTGCATTCGGCAAAGTTTCGACGACTGTACCTTCAATTTCGATCATATCTTCTTTTGCCACGCACAGTACCTCCTTGTACTTGTTTCGCATTTGACACATGAAAATGGCGGAAACACCTTGTTCCCACCTTACTTCCTTACAACAATCTTCTAATAAATTAGAAGATAGACTGACATAGTATAGCACAGTATGTCATTTATCGCAAGAAAAAGGGTGACTTTGCAAGTTGGTTTTTTTTGCGGGCAATCGACTACTTATCTTCCATGATTTCTCTCACGTCTGAAAATACAGCTTCGATTTCGCGATTGCCATCAATGTTGTGCAATAATCCTTTTTCTTGGTAATAAGCTAAGATTGGTTCACTGCTTTTTACATTGACTGAAAGACGATTCTTAACCGTTTCGGGCTTATCATCTTCCCGTTGATAAAATTCATGGCCTCCGCATTGATCACAAGTGCCTTCAACCTTTGTTGGGTTAAATACCTTATGATAAGTTGCTCCACAATTTTTGCAAATATAGCGGCCAGCTAAGCGTTCCACTAATACTTCTTCAGGAACTTCGATATTGATAACTGCATCGATTTTCTTTTCCAAGTCATCTAACATTTGATCCAATGCTTTCGCTTGATCTAATGTTCTTGGAAAGCCATCTAGCAAAAAGCCTTTATCAGTATCGGATTGTCCTAATCTTTCTTTTACGATGCCATTGGTCACTTCATCAGGAACTAGATTTCCTTTGTCCATATACGTCTTGGCTTCTAATCCCAATTTGGTTTCAGCCGAGATCGCAGCGCGGAACATATCACCAGTCGAAATATGAGGAATTTGATATTTGTCTACAATTTCCTCTGCTTGCGTTCCTTTTCCGGCACCAGGTAATCCCATTAAAATGAGGTTCATCTCATTTCCTCCTTAAAGCTACATGTATATTCTCATCCATTGCATATTTTTAAGTTTTTAGGATAGTGTTGAGGAAATCCTCAACACCTCAAAAAACTCAGTCAAAAAAACCGACATAATTTCGTTTCAATAATAATCCTTCGAGTTGTTTCGCTGTTTCAAGAGCAACACCAACAACAATCAATAAACTTGTTCCTCCAAGACCAATCGATTGAGGCAAATTCCAAACCATTTGTGCAATGATAGGAACCAATGCAACAAAACCTAAAAAGATTGATCCTACCGTACTTAAACGCATCAATAATTTAGATACATACTCTTCTGTTGATTTACCAGGTCGAACGCTCGGAATATAACTTCCTTGTTTTTGTAAGTTTTCAGCCATTTTTTCTGGATTGACTTGAACAAAAGCATAGAAGAAAGTGAATCCTACGATCAGCACAGTGTAAAGAATTGCGCCTGGTACCGTGTTGTAACTAAACAATGTTTCAACAACTTGATACCAACCATCTGACTGATGCGATCCAAACGCTTGTAAAATAGCATTAGGCGTTGATAATAAAGAACTAGCAAAGATTACCGGAATAACTCCTGCAGCATTAACCTTTAAAGGTAGATAGCTACTTGTAGGTGCACCTGCGACTCGTTTTGTATATTGAATCGGAATCTTACGTTCTGCTTGTTGAAAATATGTTACGAAAATGACGATTGCAATAATCGCAAGTAATACAACAACCATAAAAATAACTGACTTCCAGATATCTGCTTTGTCAATGTTGATGAAATAATCTTCAATCAATTGTTTGATTTCAACAGGAAGTCTAGAAATAATCCCAGCAAAAATGATCATGGACACACCATTACCGATTCCTTTTTCTGTAATCAATTCACCAAGCCAGGTCACAAACATTGTTCCGGTTGTTAAAACAAGTCCAATAATAATATAAGTAGTAGGACCAGCATTTGTCACAAATCCATATTGCGTCCAAACTTGAAAACCAGCTGTTAACATAACCGACTGTAAGAAACCTAAGACAATGGTAATATAGCGAGTGGCTTGATTTAGCTTACGTCTACCTACTTCTCCTTGTTTGGACCATTCAACAAACTTTGGAACAATGTCCATTTGCATTAATTGAACGATAATAGAAGCAGTGATATAAGGTGAAACCCCCATGGAAAAAATGGAGAAGCGCTGCATAGCACTCCCACTGACTAAATCCAACATATTTAAAAAAGGCATATCAGAAATAGCATTTAATCGACTCGCATTGACTCCAGGAACAGTAATATGTGTTCCAATTCGGAAAATGAATAAAATAAAAATGGTAAAGTAAATTCTTGATCTAATATTTTTATCTTTAAAAGCTGCCTTTAAAAGTTTTATCATTAGATCACCTCAACTGAACCGCCAGCATTTTTAATGGCTTCTTCGGCTGATTTTGAGAATTTTGCTGCCTTTACTGTTAATTTTTTGGAAATTTCTCCATTTCCTAAGACTTTGATTCCATCTTTTTCATCTTTTACTAAACCAGCTTCAACAAGAACGATAGGTGTTACTTCTGTTCCGTCTTCAAAGCGGTTCAAAGATTCAATGTTAACGACCGCAAAATCTTTACGATTGATGTTTGTAAAGCCACGTTTTGGTAGGCGACGGAATAATGGGGTTTGCCCACCTTCAAAGCCTAAACGTGTTCCACCACCCGAACGTGCTTTTTGTCCTTTTTGTCCACGTCCAGATGTTTTACCATTGCCAGATGATGAACCACGACCTACGCGGTTACGTACATGACGAGAACCTTCTACAGGTTTTAATTCATGAAGTTTCATGTTTGGCACCTCCTTAATCAAAGTTTCTTAAAAATTATATTTCTTCTACGTCCACTAAGTGAGAAATAGTCTTTACCATGCCTTGAATTGCTTCATTAGCAGGCTTAACGACTGTGCTATTCACTTTACCTAAGCCTAACGCTTTTACTGTGTCACGTTGGTTTTGAGGACGTCCAATAATACTGCGTTTTAAAGTTATTTTTAATTCAGCCATTATAGTTGTCCTCCTTATCCGGTAATTTCCTCAACAGATCTTCCACGTAGAGCTGCAAAGTCTTCTGCCCGTCTTAATTGTTTTAATCCATCAATTGTTGCACTAACAACATTGATTGGTGTGTTAGAGCCTAATGATTTTGATGTTACATCTGCAATACCAGCTAATTCTAGAACGGCACGGACAGAACCACCAGCTGCAACTCCAGCACCGGCAATAGCAGGTTTCAACATTACGCGTCCACCGCCAAAGATTCCAATAACTTCATGAGGAAGCGTTGTGCCAACCATTGGTACTTCGATCAAATTCTTTTTGGCATCTTCAACTCCTTTACGGATTGCTTCTGGTACTTCTTGAGCTTTTCCGGTACCAAAACCAACATGTCCGTTCTTGTCGCCTACTACTACTAAGGCAGCAAAACGTAAACGGCGTCCGCCTTTAACAACCTTCGTTACACGATTGATTGCTACAACTCGGTCTTCTAATTCCAAGTGTTTCGGATCAATATAAACCATGAATGGTATTCCTCCTTTTCTTAAAATTCTAGTCCGTTTTCACGTGCTGCTTGTGCTAATTCTTCTACACGTCCGTGATAGAGATAGCCGCCACGGTCAAAGACTACTTTTTTAATTTGTTTTTCTGCAGCACGTTCTGCAATTAATTTTCCGACAGTTTGTGCTTGTTCAGATTTTGTTCCACCTGAAATTTCTTTATCCAAGGTAGAGGCACTTGCTAGCGTCACACCCGCTACGTCATCAATCACTTGAGCGTAGATGTGTTTATTTGAACGAAAAATATTCAAGCGTGGGCACTCAGCAGTACCAGAGATTTTATTACGGACACGTTGATGTCTTTTTTGACGTGTTTTATTTTTATCTGGTTTTGTTATCACAATTGTCACCTCTTTATATTTGCTGGCCTAAGCCGCGATTGGTAAATAACAATTATTTACCTGTTTTACCTTCTTTACGGCGTACATATTCACCGACGTAGCGAATTCCTTTACCTTTATAAGGTTCTGGAGGACGTACACCACGAATATTTGCAGCCAATTCACCAACAACTTCTTTATTAGAACCTTTTACGATCACTGAGTTGTTAGCTGGAACTTCAATAGTAATACCTTCTGGAGCATTAAATTCGACAGGATGGGAATAACCAACATTCAAAACAAGTTTTGATCCTTGTAATTGAGCTCGGTATCCAACCCCGACAAGTTCCAATGCTTTTTGGAATCCTTCACTTACGCCAACAACCATATTATTAAAGTTTGCACGCGTCGTGCCGTGGATTGTTTTCATTTCTTTTGAATCATTTTGACGAGCAAATGACACTTCATTTCCTTCAACATTAATGGTAATATCTGAAGAAAAAGTCCGTGTTAATTCTCCTTTTGGTCCTTTTATTGTCACGTCGTTTCCGTTTTGTTTAACTTCAACACCAGCAGGTAAAACGACGACTTTATTACCGATACGACTCACTTAGAGACACCTCCTTGCGGAATATTTTCAATTACCATACATAGGCGATTACTTCGCCGCCAACATTTTTTGCTCTAGCTTCTTTATCAGTGATCACACCATCAGAAGTAGAAATGATCGCAATTCCTAAACCGTTCAATACTTTAGGCACTTCATTTGCTTTCACATAAGCACGAAGCCCTGGTTTAGAAATACGTTTCAAGTTAGTGATAACACGTTCTCCATTTTTTCCGTATTTAAGAAATACGCGGATCACGCCTTGTTTGTCATCTTCGATATATTCAACATCACGAATGAAACCTTCATTTTTCAAGATTTCAGCGATGTCATGTTTAATTTTTGAAGCAGGTACTTCTAAAACATCGTGCTTTGCCATATTAGCATTGCGGATGCGAGTTAGAAAATCTGCAATTGGATCTGTCATGACCATTAGATGATTTACCTCCTTTATGCGAGTTTGATTTTACCAGCTAGCTTTCTTCACGCCGGGAATTTGTCCTTTGTAGGCAAGTTCGCGTAAGCAAATACGGCAAAGTTTAAATTTACGATATACAGAATGGGGACGTCCACAACGTTCACAACGAGTGTATTCTTGAGTTGAATATTTTGCAGGACGTTTATTTTTAGCAATTTGAGATTTTTTAGCCACGTTATTCGCCTCCTTTTTATTTTTGGAATGGCATACCTAATTGTGTCAACAATTCACGTGATTCTTCATCTGTGTTTGCTGTTGTAACAATCACGATATCCATACCGCGAACTTTATCTACTAAATCATAATCCACTTCAGGGAAAATTAATTGTTCTTTAATACCTAATGTGTAATTTCCACGTCCATCAAAAGCATTTTTGCTGATACCATGAAAGTCACGAACACGAGGTAAAGCAACTGAAACCAACTTATCTAAGAATTCATACATTCTATCACCACGTAGCGTTACTTTCGCGCCGATAGGCATTCCTTCACGCAAACGGAAACCAGCAATTGATTTTTTTGCTTTTGTGATTAAAGGTTTTTGTCCAGAAATAAGAGTTAATTCTTCAACAGCTTTATCTAAGTTCTTAGAATTGGAAACTGCATCTCCCACACCCATATTAATCACGATTTTATCAACTTTAGGTGCTTGCATAACAGATGTGTATTCAAATTTGTCGACCATAGATGGAACGACTTCTGTATTATATTTTTCTTGCAGACGATTCATGCCTGTGCTCCTCCTTTCCTCTACGATTATTTATCGAGAACTTCTCCAGTTTTCTTAGAAACGCGGACTTTCTTTCCGTCCAGTTCCTTGTAGCCAACACGCGTAGCTTCACCGTTTGTTGGATCGATCACCATGACATTGGAAACATGGATTGGCGCTTCTTTTTCAACGATTCCACCTTGAGGAGCAGCTTGAGAAGGTTTTTGGTGTTTTTTAACGACGTTGACACCTTCAACCACAACTTTGTCTAATTTAGGGAGAGTTTGTAAAACAACACCCTCTACATTTTTGTCTTTCCCAGTGATAACTTTAACTTTATCGCCTTTTTTAACAAACATTACTGTTTCGCACCTCCTTTAGTATTGGATTGCAATTATAGTACTTCTGGTGCTAAGGAAACGATCTTCATAAAGTTGTTTTCGCGTAATTCGCGAGCAACTGGACCGAAGATACGTGTTCCACGCGGACTTTTATCATCACGAATGATAACTGCTGCATTTTCATCAAATTTTATATAAGAACCGTCAGTACGACGAGCGCCGGATTTTGTCCGTACGATAACTGCTTTGACAACTTCTCCTTTTTTGACAACCCCACCTGGCGTTGCTTGTTTGACCGAAGCAACGATAACATCACCAATATTGGCAGTTTTGCGTCCAGAGCCACCAAGCACCTTGATCGTTAATAATTCACGAGCGCCTGAGTTGTCAGCAACTTTTAAACGACTTTCTTGTTGGATCACGATCTGTATCCTCCTTTCAGATTTTCAATTCAATCTATATAGGAAAACCTCGTGTGTTTAAATGATTACAGCTTTTTCAACGACTTCTAATAGTCGGAAACGTTTTGTAGCTGATAATGGACGAGTTTCCATAATTCTCACGATATCGCCAATATTTGCTTCATTGTTTTCATCGTGTGCTTTGTATTTCTTAGAATAGTTGATACGTTTACCGTATACAGGATGGTTCTTTTTCGTTTCAACGACAACCGTGATTGTTTTATCCATTTTGTCGGATACTACGCGACCTTGATAAACTTTACGTTGATTTCTTTCTTCAGACATACGTTAAATGGCCTCCTTCCACTAATCGTTCGATTGCTCTTTTAAAACAGTCTTGATGCGTGCAATCGACTTACGTACTTCTTGGATACGTGCAGTGTTTTCTAACTGCCCCGTAGCTAGTTGAAATCTAAGGTTGAACAATTCTTCTTTCAATTGTTTTTCTTGATCCAACATTTCAGCAGTGGTTAATTCTCTAATTTCTTTAACCTTCATTCGATTCACCACCCATTTCTTCACGTTTCACAAACTTAGTTTTCATTGGTAATTTGTGAGAAGCAAGACGTAAAGCTTCACGAGCAACTTCTTCAGGAACGCCGGCAATTTCAAATAAGATTTTACCACGTTTTACTGGTGATACCCAGCCTTCAGGTGCCCCTTTACCAGATCCCATACGAACACCAATTGCCTTAGCTGTATAAGATTTATGAGGGAAAATTTTGATCCACACTTTCCCGCCACGTTTCATATAACGAGTCATGGCAATACGAGAAGCTTCGATTTGACGATTGGTTATCCAATGAGATTCAACAGCTTGCAAGCCATATTCACCAAAAGTTACTTCTTTTCCACCTTTGGCTTCTCCGCGCATTTTTCCACGGAATTCACGACGGTGTTTCACACGTTTAGGTACTAACATGCTTATTTCCCTCCTTTCTCAGCATTCTTTTTTTCTGGAAGAATTTCGCCGCGATAGATCCATACTTTCACGCCTAATTTTCCATAAGTTGTATTTGCTTCTTCCCAAGCATAATCGATATCTGCGCGAAGTGTATGAAGAGGAACTGTTCCTTCTGAATAACCTTCACTACGTGCAATATCTGCACCATTTAAACGACCAGATACAAGAGTTTTAACACCCTTAGCTCCTGAACGCATTGTACGTTGAATAGCTTGTTTTTGAGCACGACGAAATGCCACACGATTTTCTAATTGACGTGCAATTCCTTCGCCAACTAATTTTGCATCTAAATCTGGTTTTTTAACTTCCACAATATTGATGTGTACTCGTTTGCCAGTCAATTTATTTAGTTCTTTTCTAAGGCTTTCGACTTCAGATCCGCCTTTACCGATAACCATACCTGGTTTAGCTGTGTGAATTGAAATATTTACGCGGTTTGCTGCACGTTCAATTTCAACGGTTGACACAGAAGCATCAGCAAGTTTTGTTTCGATGAACTTACGGATTCTTAAATCTTCGTGTAGTAAGTCTGCATAGTCTTTATCAGCATACCACTTTGCATCCCAGTCGCGGATGACGCCTATACGCATTCCTATTGGATGTATTTTTTGACCCACTGATTGTCCCTCCTTATTTTTCTGATACTACTACCGTGATATGACTTGTACGTTTGTTGATTGGTGAAGCAGAACCTTTTGCACGAGGACGGAACCGTTTCATTGTTGGTCCTTCATTGATAAAAGCTTCGGTAACAACCAAATTTTCAACATCTAAGTCAAAATTATTTTCGGCATTGGCAACTGCAGACATCAAAACTTTTTCGATGACTTCAGCTGACTTATTTGGTGTAAATTTTAAGATAGCAATAGCTTCAGCTACGTTCTTTCCTCTGATCAAGTCCATAACGATACGAGATTTACGAGGGGAAACGCGTACTGTTTTAGCAGTTGCTCTCGCTGATGTGATTTGTTCTACCATCTGGATTTCCTCCCCTCAAATTATCGTCTAGTTGACTTATCATCTGAAGCATGTCCATGATAAGTTCTTGTTGGTGCAAATTCACCTAATTTATGTCCGACCATGTCTTCTTGGATATAAACTGGTACATGTTTCCTTCCATCATAAACTGCGATGGTAAATCCGACAAAGTTCGGGAATATTGTGGAACGACGAGACCAAGTTTTGATCACTTTTTTCTTTTCGACACCTTGTTGAGCTTCGATTTTATTCATCAAATGATCATCAACAAAAGGTCCTTTTTTTAAACTACGACCCATGGTGAACCTCCTCTCAAAATGTACAACTCAGGTTTTAGTTTATTTAGTTTTACGGCGACGCACGATGTATTGATTTGATTTTGCTTTTTTACTACGTGTCTTCAAGCCGATTGCTTTTTGACCCCATGGAGAAAGTGGTGCATCTCTTCCGACTGGAGCTTTACCTTCACCACCACCGTGTGGGTGATCGTTAGGGTTCATAACACTACCGCGGACAGTTGGGCGTTTGTGCATCCAACGAGAACGACCAGCCTTACCAATAGTGATTAATTCATGTTGTTCATTACCAACAGCACCAATTGTTGCTCGGCAAGCGCCTAAGATCATACGAACTTCGCCTGAATTCAAACGAACTAAAACGTATTTTCCTTCTTTACCAAGTACTTGTCCACTTGTACCAGCGGAACGGATCAATTGTCCACCTTTTCCTGGTTTTAATTCAACATTATGGATAACAGTACCTACTGGGATATTTTCTAAAGGTAGTGTATTTCCTAATTTGATATCTGCATTTGGACCTGAAACTAAAGTCATACCTACTTTAAATCCTTTTGGTGCTAAGATATATGATTTAATTCCATCTTCATAATGAATTAACGCGATATTTGCAGAACGATTTGGATCGTATTCGATTGTTTTTACAGTTGCTACCACATCGTCTTTATTACGTTTAAAGTCAACTAAGCGGTATTGACGTTTGTGTCCGCCGCCTTGATGACGTACTGTAATACGACCGTTGTTATTACGACCGGCATTGTTTTTCAATGGGGCTAACAAAGACTTTTCTGGTGTTGAAGTTGTTAATTCAGCAAAGTCAGATGAAGTCATGTTACGACGACCATTCGAGGTAGGTTTGTACTTTTTAATTGCCACGTCATTTCCCTCCTATTTTTCTAGTATACGATTACCAGCCTATTCAGCTGGGAAAATTTCGATTTCTTTTGAAGCATCTGTTAATGTTACAACCGCCTTGCGACGTTTTTTAGTGAAGCCTTGGTATCTACCCATACGTTTTGCTTTAGGTTTAACATTAATGATGTTAACATTTTTCACTTTCACATCGAAAGCAGCTTCCACTGCTTGTTTAACTAATGTCTTGTTGGCGCGAGTATCCACGTCAAACGTGTATTTTTTTTCATCCATAGCAATCATTGATTTTTCAGTGATTACTGGGCGTTTGATAACGTCTAAAAATTCCATTATGCAAGCACCTCCTCAATTTGAGTAAGAGCTGTTTGTGTTGCTAACATTTTATCATTTGCAACAACATCTAATACAGTAACATTGTTTGCAGCAACCACAGACACATTTGGCAAATTACGAGCAGACAAAGCTGCAAATTCGTTTTCAGATTCAACAACTACCAATACTTTAGCATCTAGCGCTAAGTTTGTTAATACTTGTTTGAATTCCTTTGTTTTTGGTGCTTCGAAGGTTAATCCTTCAATAGCAACTAAATTATTTGAAGCAACTTTTTCTGACAAAACAGATTTAATTGCTAAGCGACGAACTTTTTTAGGAAGTTTGTAGCTGTAAGAACGAGGAGTTGGTCCAAAGACTGTACCACCGCCACGCCATTGTGGTGAACGGATTGATCCTTGACGAGCACGTCCTGTCCCTTTTTGACGCCACGGTTTTTTACCACCGCCTGAAACAGCGCTTCGGTTTTTAACAGCATGCGTTCCTTGTCTCAATGAAGCTCGTTGCATGATAACAGCATCGTAAACAACTGCTTCGTTGGGTTCAATTCCAAAAATTTCTTCATTTAATGTGATTTCGCCATTTTGGCTTCCATCTTGTTTGAATAATGCTACATTTGGCATTCCCTAGTTCCTCCTTTCTTTCTATGTGATTATTTAGCTTTCACAGCTGATTTGATGGTAATCAATGATTTTTTCGCGCCAGGTACGTTTCCTTTGATCATGATGACATTACGATCAGCATCGACACGTACGATTTCAAGATTTTGGATCGTGATTCTATCGCCACCCATACGTCCAGCAAGTTTTTTGCCTTTTAAAACGCGGTTAGGAGCAACAGGCCCCATTGAACCAGGACGACGGTGATAACGTGAGCCGTGTGCCATTGGTCCGCGGCTTTGGCCATGACGTTTGATAACCCCTTGGTATCCTTTACCTTTTGACTTACCGATTACGTCAACGATGTCTCCTGCTTGGAATACATCTACTTTGATTTCTGATCCTACTTCTAAGCCCTCAAGCTCTACATCCTTGAATTCGCGAATGAAGCGCTTAGGAGCCGTGTTTGCTTTTGCAACATGACCTTTCGCAGGTTTGTTACTTAAAACTTCACGTTTGTCTTGGTAACCAACTTGAACAGCTTCGTATCCGTCATTTTCAACTGTTTTCAATTGTAAAACAACGTTAGGAGTTGCTTCGACTACCGTCACTGGGATTAATTCGCCAGATTCTGTGAAGATTTGAGTCATTCCCACTTTTTTCCCTAAGATTCCTTTGGTCATGATTACACCTCCAATTGTTTTTATAATTTAATTTCAATGTTTACACCAGATGGCAAGTCAAGCTTCATTAAAGCATCAACTGTTTTTGGTGTAGGGTTCACAATGTCGATTAGACGTTTGTGAGTACGTATTTCGAATTGTTCGCGTGAATCTTTGTATTTATGTGTCGCACGGATTACAGTAAACAAACTGCGTTCAGTTGGTAATGGAATTGGACCAGAAATAGATGCTCCAGTTCTTTTTGCAGTTTCTACGATTTTGTCCGCGGATTGATCTAAAATACGATGTTCATACGCTTTTAAACGGATACGGATTTTTTGTTTTGCCATTGATTTTCCCTCCTTCGCCTATTTTGAAAGTAGACATAGCTCCACGAAAATTTTCCGTCACGCTCGTCCATGGCAAAGCGTCCGGGCGTGTCGCAACCTCTCGTTTCGTAGCCGACAAAAAATTTATTTCACCAGTGTGTTTTCTTCTACTTGAAAAAAACGACACCTTTAAGATTATAGTATGAATTAATTGAAATAGCAAGCTTTTTCCATTCAAAAAAATAATTTTCTGAAAAAACCTTAAATGAAATCGCAAACGTTACATAACGGCACTTTGCAGAGGTGCACGTGACTTTTTGATTTGCAGAAGCAAACGTGTCCTAATCTCAGGCCTTTTATAAGTCCTATTGGCTTTTTCCCTTGTTATTTATTATGCTTAAAAGACGATGAACGGCGACTAAAAATTAATGA
>DXDB01000003.1 GCA_019115705.1 Candidatus Tetragenococcus pullicola
TTTGTCTTTGTTTGATGATCAAAATCAATGGATTGGTTATGTTGACCAAAACGCGGTAAAAAATACAAAAAAGAAAAAGCCCTCAGAAACTTCAGAAACTTTAAATGAAACACAAACTTCAGCAGAAGATACGAACTCTGTCAAATCAACGCTGCCTGTTCCTACATTGGCCCCAACAACTCTGAGATCGAGTCAAGAAGAGACAGTTAGTAACTATTTTATTGGTGGAGTCACAGACAACAGGAAGGCTGAAGGAGTGACTGACACGACGACACAAGGAAAAGATAGTTTCTCATTTTCCCCTATTCCTAGTCGGCCAACCAACCAAGCATTTATTGAAACAATCGGGCCAGAAGCTAAAAAAATTGCGGATAAAAACGATCTCTATCCTTCGGTGATGATTGGCCAAGCCATTTTAGAATCTGGTTATGGTCAAAGTCGTTTGGCAAAAGAGGCCCATAATTTATTTGGGATTAAATATACGGTTTCGACCGATCAAAAAAAATATGACCATTATGAAATTGCCTCAAACGAATTCGTAAATGGAAAAATGGAATTATTGCCAGCGTCGTTTCGGAAATATGATTCATTCTCAGATTCCTTGCAAGATAATGCGGATTTACTTAAAAAAGGACTTTCGGGAAATCCTGCTTATTACAAAGGAACTTGGCGGAAGAATGCATTGACCTACCAAGAAGCAACCAAAGCCTTGACTGGAAAATACGCCACCGACCCTGCATATGACAAAAAGCTCAATAAAGTTATTTCAGCTAATCAGCTAACAGAATATGATGACTAAAAAAGAGTCCGAACAAGAATAAGTTGTTCGAACTCTATTTTTTAACAGAAATTATTGGGTTAAATTATTATTGACCATGACTTCATCGATCAAGCCATAATCTTTGGCTTCTTGGGCAGTCATATAATTATCACGATCAGTATCTTTTTCAATCACTTCAAGTGGTTGTCCCGTGCGTTCAGAAAGAATATGGTTTAAACGATCACGAGTTTTCAAAATGTGTCGTGCCGCAATTTCGATTTCTGTTGCTTGACCTTGGGCCCCACCAAGCGGTTGATGGATTAAAATTTCGGCATTTGGTAAGGCGAATCGTTTGCCTTTTTGTCCAGCTGTCAATAGGAAACTTCCCATCGATGCTGCCATACCCATGACGATGGTTTGTACGTCTGCTTTGACAAAGTTCATCGTGTCATAGATAGCTAAACCAGCTGTAACACTGCCACCAGGTGAATTGATATAAAGATAAATATCTTTTTCGGAATCTTGTGCATCTAAGAAAAGCAATTGTGAAATGATTGAATTGGCTAAATCATCGGTTACTTCACCACTTAACATAATAATACGATCTTTTAATAAGCGAGAGTAAATATCGTAGGCTCTTTCACCTCGCGATGATTGTTCAATTACTGTTGGAATTAAATTCATAAAAAGGTCCTCCTCATTCTTGATAAGAATAGTTTAGCATAAATTATTGGCTTGTAAACCAATCTGCTATCACTTTATCTACAGATTATTATACACACTTGGTCAATAAAGGTCAAACGTAAACTTCTGAAAAAAAAGAAAAAACATGGTAAACTAAGAATATCAAATAAAAGGTGACAGATTACCAGAGGAGAGGAAGCTATGACATTTTTTTTGGTGGGAATGATAGGTGTAATCGTAGGAGCTTTGATTGTAGGAGTGGCTTTTTATTTCCGTATACGTTATGAAGAAGGAAAAAGTCAGAAAAATCGTATCTTAGAACATAAAGTTAAGGAAATCGAAACTTTAGTGATATTGAATAAAAAAATCAATGAAATCCTTGAAAAAAGAATTATTATGATGGATAAGTATGTAAGTTTTGATGCCTTTGATGATTGTTACATTACAGTGGATGACTATATTTATTTGCAATCATTTGCCGCTCAAAATAGTTTTTACTTACCAAACTATTTTTTGGAAGAATTTTTTAAGAAAATTGCGACTCGTAAAGTTGTCTTATCTCCTGAAGAAACCATGGAAGTTGGCGGGTATACATTTAAAGGAGGACGTGTCATTATCGAAGAGTTTTCTGATAAGATCACGGAAATGATTTATGAACGTAAAGTGGAAATCAAAAAGATGACCAAAGAACCTTTGACCTATTTTTCAAAAACTTTATAACTTGCAAAATAAACCGATGGCGATGTCGTACATTGGTTTATTTTTTTAATCCTATGTTTTTTTGGCAAGAATGCCATTTAAATGCTACAATAGGCGTGATTGGAGTGAGAGAATAAAATGCAAATTTATGCACATAGGGGTAGTAGTGGTACCCATCCAGAAAATACCTTGCCAGCTTTTGCGGAGGCAGCTCGCGTAAAAGCAGATGGCATTGAATTAGATGTACAGATGTCAAAAGATGGCCAACTTGTCATCATTCATGATGATACAGTGGATAGAACAACTAACGGAAAAGGAAAAGTTAGCGAGAAAACATTTGCTGAGCTTCGAAAATTAAATGCAGGTAGTTGGTTTGATCCAAGTTATACTTCAACGAAAGTTCCTACTTTAAAAGAGGTGTTAGATCTCTTAGTTGCTAGAAATTATCGTGGCATTTTAGATATCGAATTAAAAACAGATCAAGAAGAATATCCAGGAATCGAACAAAAGGTTTCCGAGTTATTAAAGAGTGCTAACTGGCCCTTCACTTATTTTTACACTAGTTTTAATGATCATAGCCTAGATCGCATCCATCAATTGGAACCTGAAATTGCGATTAGCTATATTATGGGTAATTCCGATAAAAAAGTAGCCTTAGCCAAAGAAGTTGATTTTGTTGAAGGGATTCATCCTGATATGACTTGGGTTTTGAACCATCAAGAACAAATCCAAGAATATCCTAAAAAAATACGTCCGTGGACCATTGATGACAAAGAGCAGATGCGTTTATGTATTGCTTTAAATTTAGATGGCTTTTTCACAAATTATCCTGAAATTGCAATGAATGTAAAGAGGAATGGGTAAATCAATGAAAAAAGTACTGGTGATTGTAGGCCCAACCGCTGTTGGAAAAACGTCGCTTGGTATCCAATTGGCTAAAAAGTACAATGGCGAGATCATTAACGGTGATTCAATGCAAGTCTACAGAGAATTGGACATTGGTACAGCGAAAGTAACCGAAGCGGAAAAAGAAGGAATCACTCACTATTTAATGGATTGCTGTGATAAACAGGAAGCTTTTAATGTCGCTGATTTTCAAAAAAAAGCGCGTGCGTGTATCGATGCCATCGTAGCAAAAGGGAAATTACCGATTATCGTTGGAGGAACAGGGCTTTACATCCAAGGACTTCTTTATGACTATCAATTCGGAGCCAACGAACAAACCGAAACATTAAAGTTACGCGAGAAATACCAACAATTTGCCCAAAAAAATGGCAAGCATGCTTTGTGGGAGTTATTGAAGGAAAGAGATCCTTTAGCTGCTTCTAAAATAC
>DXDB01000042.1 GCA_019115705.1 Candidatus Tetragenococcus pullicola
ACATGCGGTACAAGTTCAAGGCTTTTTTGATATTCCTGTAGACAATCTTTTTACTATGCCATTATTTGCCCATTACTATCGAAATAAACAAATGGAAGGCGATGACTATGTCGTTGTTTCTCCTAAAAATAGTGGCGTTAATCGGGCGCGTAGTTTAGCAGAATACTTGAACACGACCTTAGCAATCGTGGACCAAGGCGATGAATATAATGAAGCAGAATATGTAATCGGTGATGTTTCCGGGAAAAAATGTATCATGGTTGATGATATTTTAAATACAGGAGAAACCCTAGCAAAAGCTGCTACTTTATTAAAAGAAGCTGGAGCCGCTGAGGTTTATACTTGCGTCTCACACGCTTTACTTTCACCGCCGGCCAAGGAAATTTTAGAAGCCGCACCAATTGAAGACATCTGTGTGACTGATTCTTGTTTGACAGACAAAGCACGTCATCCGAAACAATTGACCTATATTACTTGTGCAGACTTGATGGGAGAAGCAGTTAGAAGAATTTATGAAAATACACCAATGAGTCCATTGTTTAGTATTGAAAAGAAAGATTTTGATTGATAGAGACTACCAGCGAGAGAAATTTTTCTTTCGTTGGTATTTTTAAAAAGGAGGAAGAAAAAATTGGTCTATTTAGATCATGCGGCAACAACGCCCATGCGGCCTGAAGTCGTCGATGTTTTGACAGAAGTGTCCAAAGAGATTTTTGGAAATCCCTCAAGTGTTCATGGCTACGGGCGTAAAGCCCATGAACGGCTAGAAAATGCGCGCGGGACCATTGCCAAAAGCATCCATGTAAAAGCTGATGAAATTATTTTTAATAGTGGTGGGACTGAATCTGATAATACCGCCATTCTTTCAACGGCTCTTTCTCATCAGGACAAAGGCAAACATGTGATTACCACGCAAATTGAACATCCAGCCGTTTTGAATACCATGCGCTATTTGGAAACACTGGGTTTTGAAGTGACCTATTTACCCGTGGATGAAAAAGGTCAATTAGCCGTTGAAACGGTCAAAGCGGCCTTACGCCCAGATACGATTTTAGTTTCGATCATGTTTGCTAATAATGAAACCGGAAATTTATTACCAATTCCAGAAATCGGCGCTTTATTACAGGAGCATCCAGCCGTTTTTCACACCGATGCGGTCCAAGCATATGGAAAAGTACCTTTATTTCCTCATGAATGGGGGATTGATTTATTAAGTGTTTCTGGACATAAAATCAATGGGCCAAAAGGAATTGGGTTTTTGTATAAAAATCAAAGCTTATCTTTACCGACGTTTTTACATGGCGGCGAACAAGAAGAAAAGCGTCGAGCTGGAACTGAAAATCTAGCAGCTATTTGTGCTATGGCAAAAGCAATTGAATGTCTGCCTGAAACGATACAAACTGAAAATCAAAAAAAATATGGGCAGTTTTCTGACTTGGTCCAAAGTTGTTTAAAAAAAGCAGGAATTACTTTTCGTGTAAATGGCGACCCTGACCATAAATTGACACATATTTTAAATTTACAATTTCCCGGTTTGTCTAACGAGCTTTTGTTGGTGCATTTAGATTTGAAGGGTTATGCAATTTCGACGGGTTCTGCCTGCACGGCTGGCAATGTAGAACCTTCACATGTACTAGAAGCGATGTATGGCAAAGAATCTTCAGTAATGGAAGAATCAATCCGCGTCAGTTTTGGCTATGGAAATACAAAAGAAGAAGTCGAGAGTTTTTGTGATACTTTGATTGAAACGATTGAACGGTTAAAATAGAAATAGACTAGCAAAACCGGTTGCAACTCGCTATAATAAAGGTAGAAATTACAAAAGAGGTGGAAAAATGGCATTTCAAAAGAAAGCAAGCGTGTTAGGATCACCAGTCACTTATCAATTGGCACCCACAGCTAAAAAATATACCTTACGAGATAATGGCTTTACTGAAACCAAAAATGGTAATTTTCAATTGATCCGACCCTTACAAGCAACACCCCAAAGTACAGAAGGATTAAAACTGAAAATCACTGTCGATAAAGAAATTAAAACCTTAAAAATGTCAGTGACAACAGCGAATGGATTAAAAGCTGTTGATATTTTCAAAAGTTCAGAAAATGATTTATTGCAAGAAAAATTTTATTTTCTAATGGACGGCTTTATTGACCGTGGTTTATTTGAAAAAGTATAAGGAAAAATCGTGGGGGAACCTACGATTTTTTTGTTGCGATTTTAGAGAGAAAGGTTCATGAATGACGACAAAGTCAAACCTGATATTTTCAGAAATTCATAATATTTTTCAGAAAAGGGCGTCTGTACGTGAAATTTTTAAGCGTCTACTGTATAATAGCAAGTACTGAAAAAGTTGCGACCTTCAACTCGTAGAATATTCAGAATCTAAGATGAAATGATGGTGATAACATGACAGACAACAGCAAGACAAGGGTTGTCGTGGGCATGAGTGGCGGGGTAGACTCGTCAGTAACAGCGCTTTTGTTAAAAGAACAAGGGTATGACGTGATTGGTATTTTCATGAAAAATTGGGATGATACCGATGAAAATGGAGTTTGTACAGCAACCGAAGATTATAAAGACGTTGCCAAGGTAGCTAGTCAAATTGGCGTCCCTTATTATTCAGTAAATTTTCAAAAAGAATATTGGGATCGAGTCTTTGAATATTTTTTAGCGGAATATCGTGCCGGTAGAACGCCTAACCCTGACGTTATGTGTAACAAAGAAATCAAATTTAAAGCTTTTTTGGATTATGCCATGCAACTAGGAGCTGATTATGTAGCAACTGGTCATTACGCTCAAGTTGAAAAAGACGAAAATGGCGTTGTTCATATGTTACGAGGAGCAGACAACAATAAAGACCAAACCTATTTTTTAAATCAATTGTCACAAGAACAACTTTCCAAAGTAATGTTCCCACTAGGAAATATCGAAAAGCCAAAAGTTCGCGAAATTGCTGAGAAAGCTGGCCTAGCGACCGCCAAAAAGAAAGATTCAACAGGTGTTTGCTTTATTGGCGAACGAAACTTCAAGCACTTTTTAAGTGAATATTTACCAGCGAAAAAAGGAAAGATGGTTACACTTGATGGTGAAGTGAAAGGACAACACGATGGCCTGATGTATTATACAATTGGTCAACGTCAAGGCCTTGGGATTGGCGGTGGTGGCAAATCACAAGAACCATGGTTTGTTGTAGGAAAAGATCTTGCAACCAACACCTTATTTGTCGGACAAGGCTTTGACCATCCTGCCCTTTATGCCGATCGTTTGGATGCAAGTGATATCCACTTTACAACCAATGAAGCAAAACCAGCTGAATTTACCTGTACCGCTAAATTTCGTTACCGTCAAAAAGATACGCCGGTTACAGTTCGTATGACAGACGATTCGCATGTTGAAGTTATTTTTGATCAACCCGTCCGCGCAATTACCCCAGGACAAGCCGTTGTTTTCTATGATGGCGATGAATGCCTAGGCGGCGGCACTATCGACCATGCCTATCAAGCTCAAAAAGTTTTACAATATGTATAAAGAACTACCGCGAATGAAAATTTCGCGGTAGTTTTTCTCTTTGTAAGCGTAGCGATCTCCACGAACCGTGGCGTGGCCAAAGAAACTGATCTTATTCCAAGAAATCCTAATTGGCCAAGCAAATCGAAATCTTATGTCCACGAATTCAACGGTGGCCAAAAGAATTAAAAAGCAACGGCCACGAATTCAACGGTGACCAAAGGAATTGAAAAGTAACGGCCACGGATCCAACGGTGGCCAAAAGAATTGAAAAGTAACGGCCACGGATTCAACGGTGGCCAAAGAAATCGAAAAGCAATGTCCACAGATCAATCCGTGGACATAGGTATTGAAAAGTAACGGCCACGGTATACTTCTGCCGGAGACATCAAATCAGAAGTTGACATTATGAATGTTACCTTCTTTTTGTTCTAACAGTCCAAGTGATTCGCTTTTCTAGGCCTTTAAAGTAGTCCATCTTATTAGAGAACCAATAAATAAATAGTTTTTCTTGGTTATAGTAAAGACAAGTTGACCCCGAATGTCTTTTCACTTCAAAATGTCGAGCGAGCATTTCTTTTAAATAGCGTCGATTGACTGATTCACCAAAAAATTGACAGAGCATACCAATTGTTAACTCACGGTCATGAAACAAAACGCCACAATCACATATCGTACGTACATAGGCTGTTTCTTTTGGTTCACGATGATGACAATGGCAACATTCCATGTAAAAACTTGTTTCTGTAAGATGATTATCTCCACAATTTCTACAACAAATGCCATGTTTTAGATGTGCAAGTTGTTGAAGTGGCAGTTTCCTTGGACTTGGAAATTTAGCCAATGTTTGTTTACGCAAAGCTTGTCGCCAATTTTTTTCGTAAGCATAATCTTTAGGTTGAACTTGTGAGGCTAATTGTAGCAACCAACCAGCAATTTCTTGATAAGTTAACACGACATCATTGACGTTTTCTTGAATATCGATCGTTGCCTGTGGATCAATAAAAACTAGGACACCGCGTACCTCTAAGGATACCTTTTCTGACAAGAAAATACGTCGAACCGCGCGCATCGCATGATGAAGTTGTTCAAAAATATTCTCTTGTAAAGGTATGTCATTTCTTAACCATTCGTTTTGCGAGTAGGTATATAGGCCCTTATAATTTTTGACATCAATGACATAAGCAACACCAGCTACCACCAATAGTTTATCGATTTGCACACAAGAGGTATTCGTCTTAAGATAGAAATCATCGATACATGGTAATTTCGTTTGGGTCAGCGTTTCTTGTAAGGTATCGAGTATTTGTTCTCCATGATACCCTTTTTGTAATTGTGTCAGACTTTGTTGCTCAGTCGTCGTCAGTTGAATTCTCGTAGCTAAAGTTTGTAAGTATTGATATTCTTGCGACATTTTTCGCATTCTTTTTTCCCTCCCTTCATTTTCAAGTACGCAAAAATTTAAATGAATTTTCTAAAGAATTATTGGCGATTTTGCAGCAATTGCGCTATGATTTAAATAGAATAAAAAATAAACAAAAACAAGGAGGAAATTATGGCAGAAGAAGCACGTTTTTATACGCAGTTCCAACCCAATCATTATGAAGTTTATCTTGATATCAATCGAGAAACAAAAATAATTAGTGGGAAAACAACGATTTCTGGAAATGCTACAAACAATGCCCCGTTAATCCATCAAAAATATCTAGAGGTATCAGAAGTTTTGGCAGATGGAAAAAACGTTGCATTTACCACCGATGAAAAGCAGGAAGCCATTCAAATCGAGTTGGCCCATCCAGGTGAAATCAACTTAACGATTACCTACACTGCTCCTTTAACTGATTCAATGATGGGCATTTATCCGTCCTATTACACAATCAATGGCGAGAAAAAACAATTAATCGGTACCCAATTTGAAACAACATCGGCACGTCAAGCTTTTCCTTGTGTAGATGAACCGGAAGCAAAAGCTACCTTTGATCTTGCCATCAAATTTGATGAACAAGCAGGAGAAACGATTATTGCCAACATGCCAGAGATAAAAGTAGAAAATGGCGTTCACTATTTTGATACCACAGTCAAAATGTCAACCTATCTACTTGCTTTTGGATTTGGTGAAATGCAAAGTAAAACGACAACAACAAAAAGTGGCGTAAAAATAGGCGTCTTTGGAACTAAAGCCCACCAACTCAAGGAATTTGATTTTGCGCTAGATATTGCCAAACGATCCATCGAATTTTACGAAGATTTCTATCAAACGCCATACCCATTACCCCATTCATGGCAATTAGGACTCCCTGATTTTTCCGCCGGTGCCATGGAAAACTGGGGATTGGTTACGTATCGCGAAGCTTATTTATTGCTCGATCCAGACAATACCTCTTTTCAAATGAAACAGGTGGTTGCGACTGTCATCGCTCACGAACTGGCTCATCAATGGTTTGGTGACCTTGTGACGATGAAATGGTGGGATGATTTATGGTTGAATGAAAGTTTTGCAAACATGATGGAATACGTCGCCATTGATGCTATCGAGCCAGATTTTCATATCTGGGAACTATTTCAAACCTCTGAAGTTACAGCCGCTTTACAACGCGATGCTACAGATGGGGTCCAATCCGTCCATGTACAAGTCGAATCTCCAGCTGAAATTGATTCAATCTTTGATAGTGCCATTGTTTATGCCAAGGGTGCTCGCATGTTAGTGATGGTTCGGGCCTTGATAGGAGATGACGCCTTAAGAGAAGGCCTCAAAAACTATTTTGTCAGCCACCAATACAAGAATGCGACCGGTGCTGATTTATGGACGGCCTTAGGAGAAACATCAGGACTTGATCTAAAAGCCATTATGGATACTTGGCTAGAACAACCAGGCTATCCTGTAGTAACAGCCAAAGTCATCGATGGTAACTTAGTTTTAAATCAGCAACAATTTTTTACAGGCGAAGGAAAAGAAGTCGGTCGAAACTGGCAAATTCCATTAAATAGTAACTATGAAGCAGTCCCACAACTAATGACAGAAACAAGCTTAAACTTGGGCGATTACGAAAGCTTACGTCAAGCCAATAAACGGCCTTTTCGGTTGAACGTTGGCAATAGTTCACACTTTATTGTAAATTACGACGCGGCCTTATTGGCTGACATTTTAGCACATGTCGATAAACTCGATGCAATCTCTCAATTGCAACTGCTCCAAGATTTACGCTTATTGGCAGAAGGTGGAAAAGTTTCTTATAGCGAAATAGTCCCTCTTTTACCAAAATTTGCAAAAAGCAAATCAAGTGTGGTCAACGATGCCTTGTATCGCGTGGTCAATAATTTGAAAAAATTTGTGACTCCAGATACCAACGAAGAAAAAAATCTGAAAGCTTTTGTCAATCAATTAAGCCATCAACAAGTTGAGCGTTTAGGATGGCAACCAGTTAAAGGAGAATCTGTTGACGATCAATTAACACGTCCCTTTGTCTTGAGTGCCGCTCTTTATGGTGAAAATGACCAAGCAAAGGAAACTGCTCATGACTTGTTCCAAGAAAATAAAGAACAATTGACAAGTTTGCCAGCTGATATTCGCGCCTATATCTTGATCAATGAAGTGAAAAATTATGGAAGTCAAGAGTTGTTTGATCGTTTGCTAAACGATTATAGACAAACAACTGATGGGGGCTATAAATACGATATTGTTCCTGCCTTGACGAGCAGTTTAGATGAAGAATTGTTGAAACAAATTATTTCTAAATTCAAAGATCCAGACACCATTAAACCGCAAGATTTGCGAAGCTGGTACTACCAAACCTTAGCCAATAAAACCGGTGAACAATTGGCATGGGACTGGATCCGTAGTGAATGGCAATGGCTAGAAGATACCGTTGGCGGTGATATGAGTTTTACTTCATTCATTACTGTAACAACCAATGTTTTCAATACGGCTAAACGTTTTACAGAATTTAAAGAATTCTTTGAACCAAAAAAAGAAGTCAATGGATTGACACGTGAAATCATTATGGATACAAATGTGATTAAAAATCGCGTCGCTTTGGTTGAAAAAGAAAAAGAAGCAGTGAATAAGGCTGTTGAAACAGTGTTAAAATAAAGACATCTATCCCTACGATTTTTTATAATAAAGTTGTAGGGGGATTTTTTTATTTGTTCATCACTGGTAAACTGAAAGTTGCAAGATAAAAAATATTGTTGAAAGGTTAACATGGATTTATGTAGAAGTAAAAAGATTACTAAATAGAGTTCAAAACGAATACTGGAGAAAAGTACGGTGAATGTTTTGATAGTTGATGATGAAATTCCAAATGCAAGCGATGTTGAAAAAGAATTTCCAGAAGTTTATGAATACATGAAAATAGGATTGGAAGGTAGCGCCCGTCCATTTAATATTGAAATTCAAACGGCGAGTAAAGAATTGGATGATTTTGGTAGTGTGGTCGATGTGATTGAAGGAAATAAGTCTTACGAGGATTTAACCTCTGTAAAAACTAGAAAGATTGCAGATCAAATCAAAGAGTATATGGACGTCCCAAAAGAAGCTTCCGTTTCTGCTTGGGGAGATTATCATAATACAATGAAAGGAATCAAGCTTGCTTCAACGTTAAAAGAAGCCGATGCGTTTAATTGGATTATGCCCGCTTATTTTGGGACAAATTCAGCAACCGAACAATATGGTGGTAATTTGAATACGCTAGAAGAAGCTGAGTTTGTAAAAATCATTACAGGAGCAGAATCTTTGGATCATTTTGATCAATTTGTTAAAGACTGGCATAAACAAGGGGGCGACAAAGTACTAGCTGAAATTGAAAAAGAGTTAAAAGAGCAAAATCAAAACTAGTTTAGTCAAATCAAGTGAGAAAAAGCAATCAGTAGGTATCAAAAAATATTTTTTAAATAAATGAGCTGTCACTGTCTGATTAATAGCTTTTTCAGAAATCAGTTTATTTGGTAGCTTGTATCTTATGTTTTTTTAAGTGAAATTTTCAGAAAATGACTATTTCTTCAATAGAACTTCTTTTGGTAGTGGGAAAAGGACAAAGTGATTGTTGACAAAGTCTTTGTTAAGTTATATTATAGCAACGTAAACGTTTAACTAAATGCTTACCTATTTTTTGGAGCTGAACTTAAACGTTTACGTAATATATTTTACGAGGAGATATACAAATGATAAAAAAGCAAAAGTTTGTAACAAGTGCTCTATTGCTTAGTAGTGTGTTATTGCTGAATGCCTGTGGAGATAGTAAGGATAAAAAGAGTTCTGCTACTGATGAAAACGGTGTAACAACCATTACTTTAGGTCGTCAAACCATTCAAAATCCCAAATTACCCGATGGCGATACGTATGAAGATAATGCCTATACGCGTTTAGTTGATGAAAAATTAAATGTGAAGTTAGAGAGTGCTTTCGAAGCAAATGGAGACGACTATGACCGTCAACTTTCTTTAGCTATTGCCTCTGGAGATCTTCCGGATATGATGGTAGTTAACAGTAGAGACGAAGTGCAAGAATTAGTAGACAATGATTTGATTGCTGATTTGTCTGATGTTTATGACGAATATGCAAGTGATAATATCAAAAAAATATATGACTCTTATGATAATCTTCCTATAGAAGAAGCTAGTTTTGATGAAGAATTAATGGCTATTCCTGGAACGTCATTAGATTTCGGCCCTGGAATTGTTTGGTTACGACAAGACTGGATTGATGAATTAGGATTGAAACTTGATGAAGATGGCAATAAAGCAATTACTTTAGATGAATTAAAAGAAACTGCAAAAACTTTCCAAGAAAAAGATCCAGATCAAACAGGGAAAGCTGTTGGGTTGGCGTTAAACTTCTGGCTAACTTCTCCTGGATACGGCGGTTCAACTTATGTTAGTTCAGCAATGGTTCATAGTATGGGAGCATACCCTAAGTATTATTTGCCTGATGAGAATGGTCAAATCTATTACGGCTCCACCACGCCTGAAATGAAAGATTCGCTTGAAATGTTTCGAGATTGGTATGAAGAAGGAATCTTAGATCCACAATTTGGGACACGGACGTTTGATGATATATCAGCAATGGTTATTAACGGTGAAACAGGCGTTGTACCTGGACCTTGGCATTTGCCTGATTGGAATTTATTCCAAGTAAAAGAAAGTAATCCAGAAGCTGACTTTATCCCTTACGCAATTGAAAATGCGAATGACGATGGTAAAATAAACTCTATTTCTGATAAAGGTGCTGGAAGTTATATCGTTGTTAGCAAAGATTTTGAAAAGCCAGAACTTGCAATGGAAATCGTTAATTTGATTTATGATGAAATTGCAAATGCCAAAGAATTAGAAAAAGATTATCCTGATATTTATGCCTACAGTAAAAAAGCAGTAGATGGTACGGTACGTCCGTTTAATGTTGAACTTGGAGATGCTGGAGAAGCTATAGAGGATTCAGCTGCAATTGCAGATGCAATTGATGGTAAAACAAAAATTGAAGATTTGAAAACGTTCGGTATGCAAGATGCAGCAAGAACCGTTAAAGATTACATGGATAACCCTGAAAGTTCAACTTCGACCGATTGGGCTAAATATCACTCTACTTACCTTGCACAAGGAAAGACAGTAGTTCCAACACATGAAAGTGGTATGATTAATGAAATTACCCCACCACGATTTAACGGAATAAAAGCATCAGAAAAATATACTGCCCAATTGAATAAACTTGAAGAAGAAACATTCATTAAGTATATTATTGGTGAAAAATCTTTGGATGACTTCGATAATTTTGTTGAACAATGGAAAAAACAAGGTGGTAATGAAGTACTAAAAGAGACACAAGAAGCTTATGAACAGATGAATAAGTAATCAAGGATTTGACACTGAAAGGATTCTTATGATAGGTATCCTTTCAGTGATTTTATAAAGGAGCGAAAATAATGGCTCAATCAAAAAATACACTCTCAAAGAAGAATCGTAAAGAACGTAACAAGACAGAATTATTCTTTATTGGTATGGTTATTCCAGGTATTATTTTTCTTTTAATTTTTTCTTATGGTCCTATGTTTGGATTGTTGATGGCTTTTCAAGATTACGTACCAGCTAAAGGAATTACTGGTTCAGAGTTTGTAGGATTCGATAATTTCAAATATATCTTTAATTTGCCTGATATCTGGAAAGTAACGAGCAATACCTTAGTAATCGCTATTTGGAAAATGATCTTAAACACGGCAATTCCTATTCTATTCGCAATTTTATTGAATGAAATTCGACTTTCATGGATGAAAAAATCTATCCAAACAATTGTTTATCTTCCCCACTTTTTGTCTTGGGTTATTTTAGCTTCAGTTGTAGGAAATTTATTCAGTTTAGATGGTTCCGTTAATGCTATATTGAATAATTTTGGGATAGATAGTCTTAACTTTTTGGGAAATAATCAACTTTTCCCTAAACTATTAATAGGTAGTGATGTATGGAAAGAATTTGGCTATAACTCAATTGTCTACTTGGCAGCAATCACTTCGATTGACCCAGGTTTATACGAAGCGGCAACAATGGATGGTGCTGGTTGGTGGCAACGCGTTTGGCATGTAACTTTACCTGGTATGTTACCTTTTATTTTATTGATGACGATTTTGGCCTTGCCTAATATTTTAAATGCCGGATTTGATCAAGTGTTTAATTTATATTCTCCAATCGTATATGAAAAAGGGGATATTTTGGATACTTACATTTATCGTATCGGTTTAGTTGGACGTGACTATAGTACAGGAGCTGCTGTAGGTTTAGTAAAATCAATCATCGGGTTAGTACTAATTTTAGGTTCGAATAAATTGGCTGAAAAGAAAACTAATCGAGTAATGTTCTAGAAGGGGGAAGAATAACATGAAAGAAAAAGCACCAGTTCGTAAGTTTATCATTTATGCAATCGTCATTTTATTAGGACTTTCTTGTCTGATTCCTATGTGGAACGTTGTTGCGATTTCATTTAGTAGCAGTGAAGCAGTAAATGCCAATATAGTTGGACTATTTCCAGTTAATACAACATTTGCAGCTTACCGTCGGATTCTAGATGACCAACAATTTTGGCGTTCATTTGGTATCTCAGTTGTGCGTGTTCTTATTACGTTGGTGATTAATTTATTATTAATTGTGACAATGGCTTATCCATTATCAAAGAGTTCTAAAGTATTTAAATCACGTAAATTTTTCATGAACATAATGATTTTTGCCATGCTTTTTAGTGGTGGAATGATACCAACATACTTAGTAGTGAAACAATTAGGCTTAATTAATTCACTTTGGGCCTTAATTTTGCCAGGAGCTGTTCCTATTGGTAGTGTGATTTTGATTATGAACTTCTTCCGAGGTGTCCCAAAATCATTGGAAGAAGCAGCTGTTATGGACGGAGCAAGTCCTTGGACGACCCTTTGGAAAATTTATATTCCACTTTCAATGCCATCCTTAGCAACTGTTTCTTTATTTAGTATTGTTGGAACTTGGAATGATTTCTTTGGTGGATTAATATATATGACTAAAACTCAAAACTATCCCCTAATGACTTATATTCAGTCAATGACTGTTAATTTGGCTGAAATCGTTCAGAACTCATCAGGACTAACGAGTTCTCAATTACAGTCACTGGCAGAAGTCTCTAATAAGAATTTAAATGCTGCAAAAGTTTTTGTAGCAGTGGTTCCGTTACTTGTGATCTATCCATTCATGCAAAAATATTTTGTCAAGGGAATCGTTGTTGGTGCAGTGAAGGAGTAGAAGAAATGAAGAATTTTTTTCAAATCAATGGGCCCGTTTTTCGAGTGGGTGAACGAATCTGGAATCTCTTGGTTCTAAATTTGTGTATGTTAGTGACAAGTATTCCGTTAATAACGATCGGTGTATCTTTGACAGCTAGTTATAGTGTTTGTTTCAAGTTAATTGAAAAAAATGATACACGTATCATTAAAAATTATTTTCATACTTTTCGGATGAATTTCAAACAATCTTTTGCATTCAGTTTTATCCTGTTTGTTCTTCTCTTCATTATCGGAGCTGATTTCACTTACTTCTTCAAATTTGAAAAAAAACTTACTTGGGAATTTTTCGGGGTAACTATCGTCGCCTTGCTAATTTTAATCAGTTATCAGTTTATTTTTAGTTACATTGCTCGCTATGAAGATCGTTTCATGGTTGTTTGTATAAATTCTTTTAAATTGTTTCTTTCTCACTTAGGAATTGGTTTGTTATTGATAGCATTAGATATATTTGTAGTTGTTATATTGACGGCTTCACCACAATTATTTATCTTTACGATTTATATCAGTGCTTTTATAGGTATCAGCTTTATAACTTTTTTAAAGTCTTTTTTAGTCTTGACTGTCTATAAAAAACAAGAACAACAATCAGAAAAATTAAACTAAATAAAACTAAATATATATTTGATTCTACAAAGAACAGAGGGCCTAGCGAAATTGCGGGTCTTCTGTTGTGAATAAGGAAATAAAACGTATTCAAGTTAAAAAAAGAGTAAAAGGACTGTCTCATATTTATGAAATTAACCAAAAATAAAGCAATGTATACACCAGGTGAAACTGTTTCGATCTGTTTGTCAACAAAATCAGATGCGATTCCTTTAACAGATGGTAAGTTTGAAATGACAATCTATCATTTGGAAGAAATTGTGCAAATAAAAAAAGGAACTTGGAATCAGTCAATGATTGAAATCCAGTGGCAGACACCATCAATAGACTTCCAAGGATATTTGGTTAAAGTCATTTTATATAATGAAAAAAATCAAGAAGTTGCACAAGAGACGATTGGTGTTGATATATCTTCTAGTTGGACAAAATTTCCAAGGTATGGTTTTTTAACTGACTTTTCGACAGGTACCGATACTAAGAAAATTATTGATCAAATGAAAAATTGGCAATTAAACGGAATAGAGTACTACGATTGGAAGTTTTTACATCATCAATTGCTCCCTCTTGATGGAGCAATGACTTGGCAAGATTGGTCTGGTAGATTCATTGATGGCAATATTGTGAAGGACTATATTACTCAAGCCAAAAAAATGGGTATGGTTAATATGTCTTATAATATGATTTATGCAGCAACCAATAATTTTGCTGACTACGGTATCGATGATCGCTGGGGGTTATGGTATGCCAAAAACCAAGGCGAGGACAAGAAACAAGGTGATCGTTTTACTTTTCAAATGGGTAAAAGTCCATCTGGTCAATCTGACTTGTATTTTTTTGATATAGAGAATGAAGATTGGCAAGACTATATTATTAAAAAAAATAAAGAAGCGATTGAAAGCATGGGCTTTGACGGTTGGCATGGAGACACTGTTGGCGAATGGGGAGAAATGTGGACTTTTGATAAAAAAAATACTTCTGCCGAGGGAAAACTAGTAAAAGATGGCTATACGACTTTTTTAAACAAAGCCAAACATAAACTAGGCGATTATTATCTGTCTTTTAATCCAGTTGGGGCACAAGGAATTGAAAATGTAAATAGTTCCGATGTTGATGTCTTATATGCGGAAATTTGGCCATGGGATTTTGATAGTGAAGATAACCAATATAACACTTATTTATCTTTAAAACTAGAAATTGACCAATCGAGAAAGGAAAGTGGCGGTAAGTCATTGATTATTCCAGCTTATATGGAATATGATTATGCGCAAAGTGTCGAAAGCGAACCCTTTAATTTAGCAGCTGTCATGTTAACAGATGCAGTTGTATATGCTGCAGGAGGATCACGGATCGAATTGGGTGACGGAAATCAAATGTTATCCAATGAATATTTTCCAAGTCATCATTTATACATGACTGAAGAACATCTTTTTCGTCAACATGCTTTGCAAAATTTTATTGTCGCTTATGAAAATCTTTTAAGAGATGGGCTAGAAGATAATGGACATGTTATTGAAATCAAGCACCAAGAAGTTTCAGATAAGGGTGAAGCAAATAAAGTTTGGGCTTATAGTAAAGAAAGTGAGTCCTATGAAACCATTCAGTTCATCAATTTAGTTGGAATTTCAACCAATGATTGGCGCGCCAATGAAGGCAAAAAAGAAACTCCAAATATACAATCTGATTTAGTTGTTACCTATTACACGGATACAACGGTTGATTCTGCTTGGATTACTTCTCCAGATCCATTTTATCAAGGCCTGTCTATCAATTTGGAAATGGAAAAAGGACAAGATGAAAAAGGAAGTTTTATTCGTGTAGTTATGCCTACCTTAGAATATTGGAACATGGTATATTTAAAGAAATAATATGTTTTTTAGGAGAAGGCAAAAGAATCACAATAATACTGAAGTGATGCACTTTTTAAGACGGGATAAGGAGAGAACAAAATGGTAGCAACAATTAAAGATATTGCAAAAATTACGGGAGTGTCCACGGCAACCGTTTCAAGAGTAATCAATCAATTGGGTGGTTACGGGAATGAGACAGAAAAAAAAGTTTTAGCGGCTGCCAATCAACTGGGATATTCTAAAAATGAAAATGCGATAAGTTTAGTAACCAACCGTTCACGAACTATTGGTATTGTGATTCCTAATGTTAATACTAGTTTTTATGGAGATATCGTCAATGGAATTGAAGACATTGCTTATAAACACCAATATAGTGTCATTTTGACACATGCTGGGGTGGAAGGTATTCGTTTGACAAATAGTCTGAAAGTCATGGGAAACCGTAGAGTTGACGGGCTGATTATTGTTTCAATCAATTTAGATACTCAGCAACTAGCACTTATCAAAAGAATGAACTTACCTACTATTTTGTTGTCGACCCAGGCCCATGACCAATCGCTTCCTTTTATAAAAGTAAGTGACCATAAAGCCACATTTGCTGCAACTAATTATTTGCTTCGACAAGGCCATCGCAAAATAGGTCTTGCTGGCCTTAATCCAAAAGATCCAATTGCAGGTGCCCCCCGTATTCAAGGATATAAGGAAGCAATAGAAGCTAACCAACTTCCAGTGGAAAAAGACTTGGTTTGGTACGGAGATTTTAGTTTTGAATCTGGAAAAATGGCCATTCAGCATTTTTTTGAAAAAAAAATACTGCCAAGTGCCATCGTTTGCGCCAGTGATGAAACAGCTTTAGGCGTTATCTCAGCGGCCTTTAATCACGGAATTAAGGTTCCTGAAGACTTATCAGTTATCGGCTATGATAATACGAGTATTGCGTGGATGGCAACGCCAGCTCTTACCACAATCAAACAACCATTTTATGAAATGGGTGCAGAAGGTTGTTTAGCTGTGATTGAGTCACTTGTGAAAGAGAAAAAAATTGAAAGCAAGATCTTACCATTTGAATTGATTGAACGTCAAACAGTAAAAAGTAAATTTTGATCAAAAAATAGTGCATCTTTATGATATAGATGACAACGAGGAGGAACAATGATGCAAAAACATTGGTGGCAAGAAGTAGTGGTATATCAAATATATCCGCGTAGTTTTAAAGATAGTAATGGGGATGGAATCGGGGATATCCTAGGAATTATAGAAAAATTAGATTATTTAGAAAAATTAGGAATCGGAGCTATCTGGTTATCACCGGTTTATGCTTCCCCAAATGATGATAATGGATATGATATATCAGATTATGAAGCAATCATGGAAGAATTTGGTACTATGGCTGATGTTGAACGTTTGATTGCAGAAGCTGATAAGCGTCATATAAAAATTGTGATGGATCTTGTGGTTAATCACACATCAGACGAACATGCCTGGTTTGTTGAAGCTAAAAAAAGCAAAGACAATGACTATCGTGATTATTATGTTTGGGCAGATCCTGCTGAAGATGGTGGCGTACCGAATGATTTACGCTCTACTTTTTCTGGCAGTGCCTGGGCATATGATGAAGAGAGTCAGCAGTATTACCTCCATTTATTCAGCAAAAAACAACCTGATTTGAATTGGCAAAATGAAAAAGTGCGTCAAGAAGTTTATGATATGATGAATCGCTGGATAGATAAAGGAATTGGTGGCTTTCGAATGGATGTCATCGATTTGATAGGAAAAGTTCCAGAAGAAAGCATTACCGGTAATGGTCCACGCTTGCATGAATTTATTCATGAAATGAACCGTGCCACTTTTGGCGATAAAAATCTCTTAACTGTAGGAGAAACTTGGGGAGCAACTCCTGAAATTGCCAAAGAATACTCTGATCCAAAACGGGAAGAATTGGGCATGGTCTTTCAATTTGAACATAGTGGGTTGGATCAAATTGATGGGAAAGATAAATGGGATCTTCGTCCATTACAAGTCAAAGAATTAAAAGAGGTCTTTAGTAAATGGCAAAATGAATTAGGAACAGAAGGGTGGAATTCGCTATTTTGGAATAATCATGACCTTCCTCGAATTGTTTCACGTTGGGGTAATGATACGACTTATCGCATACAAAGTGCAAAAGCCTTAGCGATTTTGCTTCATATGATGAAGGGAACGCCTTATATCTATCAAGGCGAAGAAATCGGTATGGTTAATACACCAATCACAGACATTTCACAAGCATCCGACATTGAAACAGTAAATATGTACAATGAACGTTTGGAAGAAGGGTATTCGAAAGAAGAAGTTTTAGCATCAATTAATACCAAGGGACGTGATAATGCAAGACGTCCTATGCAATGGGATGATACAGAAAATGCTGGTTTTACAACTGGAACACCTTGGTTGGCATTAAATGATCGTTATCATGAAATTAATGTAAAAAATGCGTTGTCAGATCATGATTCGATTTTTTATACTTATCAAAAATTGGTGCAGTTACGTAAAAATCATCCTTTGATGGTCTGGGGAGACTACAACTTATTAGAGACAGTTGATGAAGTCTTTAGCTATACGCGTTCGTATGAAGGCGAAACTTGGCTAGTAGTTGTCAATTTTTCTGATGACCCTCACCCTTTTTCAAGTAACTTACCAATTGAAGAAATAATTATTCAAAATAGTGAAACTAGTTTAAAAACAATTAAAGAAATGGTATTAGCGCCATGGCAAGCTTTTGTTGTAAGAATAGCTAATAAATAAGGAGTACAAATAATGTCACGAATTTTTAGTGGTAAACACTACCGAATTACAGTATTGACAGAGCAGTTGTTACGTTTAGAGTATTCAGAATCAGATTATTTTGAAGATGGTAAAACTCAGATTGTTAGAAATAGAGAATTTCCAGAAGTAGATTTTGAGGTGATTGATGAAAAGGATCGTTTAGAAATCGTGACGTCAGCCTTTCATTTATACTACAAAAAAGGACCGTTTTCACCTCAAAACTTATTTATTGATACGAAAAACGCCTTTGGAGATCGTTGGTATTATGGAGAAGCATACGAAAATTTAAAAGGTACCGCAAGTACGCTAGATGGTGCTGATGGTGCGATACCTTTAGGGGATGGAGTCGTCAGTAAAAATGGTTTTGCGGTACTGGATGATTCAGAGAGTTTTATTTTTGACGAAAATGATGAACCATTTGCTCGACCTGACAAGGAAATAGATTTGTATTTCTTTGGTCATGGCCGTGATTATTTCGCAGCTTTGCGTGATTTTTATCATCTGAGTGGGCCAACACCATTATTGCCTCGTTATACTTTAGGAAATTGGTGGAGTCGCTATTGGGCATACTCTGAAACTGATTACCTTCAGTTAATGGAGCACTTTGAAAAAGAAAACATTCCTCTTTCCATTAGTGTCATTGACATGGATTGGCATTTAGTTGATGTGCCAGAACGCTTTGGTAGTGGTTGGACAGGTTATTCATGGAATAAAGAGTTGATTCCAGACCCTAAACGATTTTTAAAAAAACTTCATGATAAAGGCTTGAAGGTGACTTTAAATGTTCATCCAGCAGACGGAATACGTGCTTTTGAAGATAGTTATCCCCAAGTTGCGAAACGCTTAGGGTTAAATGAAGAAACAGAAGAGCCAGCAATTTTTGATATTACAAATAGTAATTTTCGTGAGGCTTATTTTAAGGATGTACATCATCCTATGGAAGAAGAAGGGGTAGACTTTTGGTGGATTGATTGGCAACAAGGCATCAAAGGCAAAATGTTTGAAGTAGATCCGTTGTGGCTGCTCAATTATTATCATTATAAAGATATTAATCGAGACAAAAATAATGGTGTGATTTTATCGCGATATGCTGGTCCGGGCAGTCACCGTTATCCGATTGGCTTTTCTGGAGATACATTTATAACATGGGCTTCATTAAAATTCCAGCCCTATTTTACTAGTACAGCTTCAAATGTTGGCTATACTTGGTGGAGTCATGATATTGGTGGACATTATGGTGGGAGTCGTGATGAAGAATTAGCGATGCGTTGGATTCAGCTAGGTGTCTTTAGTCCAATCAATCGATTGCATAGTTCAAACAGTATGTTTACTGGAAAAGAGCCTTGGAATTTTAGAGAAACCATTCAAAAAAGTATGAGCAAGTATTTGCATTTACGTCATGAATTGTTGCCTTATCTATATACAATGAATGTACAGACAGCACAAGAATTCCATCCATTAGTCTTGCCGATGTATTATTATTATCCTTTAGAAGAGGCGAGCTATCATGTAGATAATCAATATTTCTTTGGCAGTGAATTTTTCGTAGCACCAATAACTGAAAAAACAGATTCAACATACAAAACGGCAAAAGTAGACACTTGGTTTCCAGAAGGTGTATGGTTTGACTTCTTTGGTGAAGGTGTTTATCGTGGAAACACTAAATTACCTATCTATCGTGAAATAACTGAAATGCCAGTCTTTGTAAAAGCTGGTGGTATCATTCCAATGGATTCTCAACCGAAAATGGCAGGCACACCATTACCGGAAATGGTAGATTGGCATATTTTTCCAGGAGCAAACAATAGTTTTTCTTTGATTGAAGATAGCGATGATGGAAAACGTGTTGTTTCAACTGTTCAGTTGGATTGGGACAATGCTACAATTACACTCGAAATTGGTGGCAATACAGAAATATTACCTGATAATCGTAATCATCGTTTGATCTTTCATCATTTAAAGCAGGCCGATATTTTGATAACAAATGACAATCAAACACTTGCTTTTGATCGTAAGAAATTTGTCGGCGTTGACACGAAAAAATTAACGTTTGATTTGTTAAATAAGGCTGAAGTTTCTTATGATTTAAAAAACGATTTATGGTATCAACTTCTGGAAAATTCAGAGTGGGCCCAAAAAATGCTCCTTTTAAATCAGTTGGAAGAAGGGCTGCGTCTCAGACTTTCAGAAGTACTTTATATTGAAGAATCTTTGCATAAAATAGACTTATAAAATTTGGCTCTTTATCAATAGATATGTTGATAAAGAGCCAAATTTGTAAAGAATTAGTGAACTACTATAAAATTGGAGCTGGTATTTATGAGAAAGGAAAAAGCAAAGTTTATTTTTCTGTGCTATAATAAATAGGTACTGGATATATTTCACAAGCTTTCTCCTTGAATTTTCAGCCCAAACTAATTAGTATGAACCCTAGACCTTAGCTGAAAATTAAAAATAAGGGGGCGAGTATATGTATCAAGTAATAACCATGTATGGTGATAATGAACCATGGTGGTTTTTTGAAGAATGGGAACAAGACATTGATGAAATCACAACCTTCGTCACTTTATCAGAAGCAAAAACCGTCTATCAACAAAAATGGGAGCAATTACACGAAAAGTATCATTACATAAATGCAAAATCAAATTATATGAGTGCCTTTTGGAATGACGGTGAACAGCGCTGGTGCGAAGAATGTGATGAAGATCTTCAACAATATAAAGGCATTGCCCTTTTAGAAGATTATCATCCAGTCAATACTGAAAGTGAAAGGAAACTTTATGAAGCAACTAATTCTAGCGGAAAAACCAAGCGTTGCCAGAGACCTCAGCAAAGTTTTGGGCGCTAATCAAAAACATAAAAATTATTATGAAGGGTCCCAAGTGATCGTCACTTGGGCTCTTGGTCATTTATTGGGCTTAAGAATGCCAGAAGATATTAATAAAGAATGGCAAACTTGGCAAATGGAAACCTTACCGATGATTCCTAAAAAATTAGGAATTAAACCTTTACCAAAAACTGGCGGGCAATTAAAGGCGATTGGGCAATTGACCAAACGAAAAGATGTCAAAGAGGTTGTCATTGCCACAGATGCTGGACGTGAAGGCGAACTTGTGGCGCGTTGGATTTTAGAATGGGTCAGATGTGACAAGCCAGTCCAACGTCTTTGGATTTCCTCCCAAACGGACAAAGCCATTAAAGAAGGTTTCCGTAAATTAAAGCCAGCCAAAGCTTATGATGATTTGTATGAATCTGCACTAGCCCGAGCCAAAGCCGATTGGTTAGTTGGCTTGAATGTGACACGAGCTTTGACAGTAAAATATCAAGACAATCTCAGTGCTGGCCGTGTTCAAACACCGACCCTGGCTTTAGTACGACAACAAGAAAAGCAAATTGAAAGTTTTCGACCTCAAAGCTATTTTGTAGTCGAATTGTTAGTAGAAGATGCTAAAGCACGTCTGGTTCAAAAAAATCCTTACGCACTAAAAGAGCATGATCAGGCACAGAAACTTGTGGATACGATGAGTCAAAGTAATGGCCGAGTCACGGATGTTTCAGAAAAAATAAAAACAGAGAACGCGCCATTGCCGTATGATTTGACAGAAATTCAACGAGAAGCCAATCAACGGTATAATTTTTCAGCAAAAAAAACCTTGTCTTTGGTACAAAGTTTGTATGAAGAACATAAAATAGTGACTTATCCACGTACTGATAGCAAATATTTGACGCATGATATGAAACTAACAATGAAAGAACGACTACAAGCAGTTGCAGATTTTGCACCAGAAGTGAAGCAATACATTAAAAATGGGGCAGTCGTCAACCAAAAAGCCGTCTTCAATGATGCGAAAGTTAGTGATCATTCGGCGTTACTACCGACTGAACAACGTGCAAACTATGCTAAATTGACAAATGATGAACAAAAAATCTACCAGATGATTGTCAGTCGCTTTTTGATGTTGTTTGCAAAACCTCATAAAAAAATGCAACAAAAGGTGACCGTTCAATTTGGCCAAGAAACCTTTAACTTTACCCAAAATAAAGTGTTAGAGGCTGGTTGGAAAACAAGTGACGAAGGAAAATCGTCAACTGTTCAATGGAAAAAAGGTTCAAGTGTGTCGCCTAATTTTTCTATTAATAAAGAATTGACCACGCCACCCAAACCTTTAAATGAAGGTTCCTTATTAGGAAAAATGGAGAAATTCGGATTGGGGACGCCAGCAACACGAGCTGAAATCATTGAAAAATTGATCAAATCCGACTTAATGGAGCGAACTCCTAGTGGTTTGCAAGTATCGCCAAAAGGAAAACAATTATTAGAATTAGTCAATCCTGCCTTGGTATCGCCGGAATTAACAGCAAAATGGGAAAAAGAATTAGAAGCCATCGCTCATGGAAAATATTCTGGACAAAGCTTTTTGCAACAAATTGAAAAAGAAACAAAAGCACTTGTCAAAGAAGTAAAAACAAGTGAGAAAAAATATCAAGACTTTGCGTTGACTCAAAAGAAATGTCCTGAATGTGGTGAATTATTGCGGGAGAAAAATACCCGTGATGGTAAGATTTACGTTTGTTCCAATCCGGATTGTAAGTATCACAGACGGAAAGATCCTAAGATTTCCAACCATCGCTGCCCACAATGCCATAAAAAAATGGCCATTATTGAAAGTGAAAATGGCGCCTTTTTCAAGTGTAAATTCTGTGCAATCACAGAGAAAATACCGAATAAAAAAGAACGCAGTAAAAAGATGACCAAACATGAAGAACGCCGTCTAATGAAGAAATATTCCCAAGCAGAAGAACCCGAAGAAAGTCCATTAGCAGCTGCACTAAAAGCTGCGATGGAAAAAGAGTAAAGAAAAAAGTCCTGTCGCGTACAGGGCTTTTTTCGTTTTTTCAGCTAGTCTATGTTCAAGAAGCTAATCGCCCATAAGTATGGAGAACTTCTGTTTGAATAGGGCTAATCACCCATAAGTATAGAAGACTTCTGTTTGAATAGAGCTAATCGCCCATAAGTATTGAAGACTTCTGTTTGAATAGAGCTAATCGCCCATAAGTATAGAAGACTTCTGTTTGAATAGCTCTAATCTCCCATAAGTATGGAGAACTTCTGTTTGAATAGAGCTAATCGCCCATAAGTATTGAAAACTTCTGTTTGAATAGCGTTAATCGCCCATAAGTATGGGGAACTTCTGTTTGAATAGCGTTAATCGCCCATAAGTATAGAAGACTTCTGTTTGAATAGCGTTAATCGCCCATAAGTATGGAGAACTTCTGTTTGAATAGCGCTAATCGCCATAAGTATAGGAAAAGAGGATGGCTGGTTTTGTTCGACCATTTGTACTTTCAAAAAGAGCCTCATTTCTTTTTCAATGGGTTAATCTCTTCAGGCATCAGTTATTTAGCAAAAAAATAGGTTTTAAATGGACAACTCTCTAAAAATATAAGAGAATAGAAAGAGAGAATACTGCAGATAAAAATGATTATCGGCAGTTAAAACAAACGAGGAGGAATAATAAATGGGAACACTAAAAATGCCAGAGAATTTTCTTTGGGGAAGTGCCTCTGCTGCCTATCAAATTGAAGGGGCTTATGATGAAGATGGCAAAGGGCTTTCCAATTGGGACGAATTTGTCAGAATTCCAGGAAAGACTTTTAAGGAAACAACCGGCGATGTAGCTGTTGACCATTATCATCGCTATCAAGAAGATATTGCTTTAATGGCAGAAATGGGACTAAAAACGTACCGGTTTTCCATCTCTTGGCCACGAATATTTCCGGCTGGGAAAGGTGAAGTTAATCAAGCAGGCGTTGATTTTTATGAAAAGGTAATCGATGAATGCTTAAAATATGGCATCGAGCCCATGGTGACTTTGTATCATTGGGATTTACCGTTAGCCTTGCAAGAGGAATATGGAGGATGGGAAAGTCCAAGAATTATCGATGATTTCGTAAGATATGCGACTTTTTTATTTAATCATTTTAAAGATAAAGTTACTTATTGGATCACTTTGAATGAACAAAATATTTTTACCAATCAAGGCTGGGTCACGGCCACACATCCACCGGGTAAATTTAATGATGAAAAAACCTTCTACCAAGTGAATCATCATGCCTTTTTAGCACATGCCAAGACAGTACTTGCTTTTAAGAATATTATTCCGGAAGGGAAAATTGGGGCAAGTTTTGCATATGGTCCTAGTTATGCTCTAGATTGCGATCCGATCAATGCGATGGCCAAAGTAGATTATGATAATTTGCGTAATTTTTGGTGGCTAGATATGTATGGGTATGGACGTTATCCAAAAAATGCCTATCGTTATTTAGAGAAAAAGGGTGTTGCCCCAGAAATATCTGAAGAAGAGTCAACTATCTTAGAAGAAGCTGCTAAAAAAATTGATTTCATGGGTGTAAATTATTATCAAACAAGTGTAGTGGAATACAATCCAATAAATGGCGTGACACCGTTTGGAGAAGTGAACACGACCGGCAAAAAAGGATCTGAACAAGTAACTGGTGAACCTGGTGTGTATAAAAATCCTAAAAATCCTTATTTGAAAACAACGGATTGGGATTGGACGATTGATCCCATGGGGTTGCGCTATGCTTGTAAAGAAATAACGAGTCGCTATCAATTACCAATTATTATTTCGGAAAATGGATTGGGCGCTTTTGATACCAAGACGGAAGACAATAAAATCCATGATGATTATCGGATTGCCTATCTAAAAGCACATATTTATGAATTGATGAAAGCTGTTGATGAAGGTTGTGATGTTTGGGGTTATTGTACTTGGTCCTTTACTGATCTGTTAAGTTGGTTAAATGGCTATCAAAAACGTTATGGTTTTGTTTATGTAGATCGTGATGAAATCGGTGGTAGTTTAGATCGTTTTAAAAAAGATAGTTTCTACTGGTACCAAGAAGTTATTCGTACTAGTGGCGAATCAATTGAAGAATAAATCATCTTCAGATTGTCATCAAATTCTTGATTATAAGTAAAAAGGTCTGACTATGTTCAAACTTTTGTTCAATAAGTAAAAACCGCCTGATAGAAATATCAGACGGTTTTTTTGGGGGATACAAATAAGGAAAACTGATTTATATAAGTAACTTGTAGTTTTTCTACAAGAAACTAACGAAATAATTATTTGATGACCAATTCAGAGTCTTTATCAAAGAAGTGGGCATCGTTCATGTTGAAGGACAAGTCGATGTGTTCACCTGGTTTATGGAAGTCACGGGCATCCACTTTTGATACGAATTCTGTATCACCAACAACAGCATACAACATGGTTTCAGCACCTAGTAGTTCAGA
>DXDB01000043.1 GCA_019115705.1 Candidatus Tetragenococcus pullicola
TGATTTTCTTGTTTGTTGCTGTTTTGATTGTAGCCATTTATGTGGCGATGTTTTTACCCATGTATGGAAATTTAGGAGGAATGATTGAATGAAAAAGAAGTTGTATCAAGGCTTCACATTAATTGAAATGATGGTAGTTTTGTTAATTATTAGTATTTTGATGCTCTTGTTTATCCCTAATTTAGCAACACAACGGGAAAAAGTCAGTAAACAAGGCGATTTGGCAGTTGTCAAAGTTGTGGAAACTCAAATTGAAATGTATGAAATGGAACATAATGAAACGATAACCGATGCTAAGCTTAAAGAGCTAGTTAGTGAAGAGCAATACAAAATTTATAATGAAATGAAAGACAAATGAAGACGACCTATCAGGCATTCACATTAATTGAATCCTTACTGGTTTTATTGATTGTTTCTATCTTTTTTGCCGTCCCCACTCTGGTAGTAGGAAAGAGTGTTGAAACGATAGAAATTGCTCGTTTTCTTGATCGTTTTGAGAAAAGTTTACTTGTCACGCAACAAGAAGCAATTTTAACCAAAGAACCAACGAAAATACATCAGCTTTACTATGATGAGGCGGCTGTTGATTTTCAATTTGCTAATGGAAAGAAGATTTTACCTCGCTTGACTGTTCCGGAAAAGCTAACCATGACACGCACGACAAAACTTGAAATTGTTTTTAAAGCAGAAACTGGAACAAATAGTAGCTTGCAAATTATTGCCTTTGAATGGCCGGAAAAGAAACAAAAAATCAGATATAAATTTTTATTTGGAAAGGGACATTATGATAAAGAAATCGTACCGCTCAACTAAATGGCAAGGATTTCTCCTGATGGAGGCGCTAGTTTCCTTGTCGGTGTTCTCGATTTGTGTGTTTATCTATCAATCCACGCAAATACAAGTGTTAAAAGAAAGTCGTAAACGAGTCGAACAAACGCAAATGCTACGAGTTGCTTATGAAGAAGTTCGTCATTATCGTTATTACCCAATAGAAAAAATAACGACAACCATTGATCGTAATGGCAAGTTTTCTATCGATTATTCGGGGGCTCCCACTAGTAAACTGACGATTTCTTCAGAAAATGGCCAAAAACAGGTGATTGCCCGTGTCCCATAAAGGATTTACCTTGATGGAATGTTTAGTAGCACTTATGGTCATGAGTCTGATTTTAATTGGTACAACCGGAATATTTGCTCAAAGCAAGCAATTTCGTTCTCTTATTTATGATAGAAAAGAGCAAGAGTGGCAGATTTGTTTGACTCAAATGGAAGATAAACTTGCGGAAGGAACCTATCGATCGGTTTCTAAAAATAAATTAATCATTACAAAAATAAATGAAGACAACCAAATGACCTATGATTGCGAAATAAAATGGAGTTCCAATGTACATCAAATGGCAATCAGTGAAAAGGGAGGATTTGAGCCAATTTTGACACAAGTTTATGACGTGAAATTTAAAAAACAGGAACAAAAAATACTTCTTACTGTTACCTTTATGAATGGAGAGAAAAAATATGCCCAATGGACCATCCCGCCATTATAAAGGTGGAATTTTACTGATAACTGCTGTTACGGTTGTTGTCATGAGTGCTCTTCTGCTTTTTTTTACAGATGATCTTAAAATAACGGCTAATTTTTCTTATCAAACGCAATGTATCTATAAAATGAAAATCATGAAAGAGCTTTTTTTGACTGATTATTTTGCCATACCGGAAGAAAAGAGACCTGCGTCTGGTGAAGTGACCTATACCACAGGATCACTTATGTATGAATGCCAAGAGAAACAACTCAAAATAACGACGATAGTAGATGATTATCAGCGGGTCTTTAATGAAAAGCTGCCGATTGCCACAGATGAGATCACCGAATCTGATTCGCAATTGAAAAATGAGACAAATGAGACTTCTGAAACAGATGAAAAAAACTAATTTTTTTCAGAACCAACTAATACAGAGTAGACGACTTGCAAAACAGGAGAAGTCGTCTACTCCTGTTTATTTTTAATGGAAAATAAGGATAAAAAACCTTAAGAAATGAAAAGAAAATGAAAAACAGTTGAAAAACTCTTTTCATGAAAAAGGATGGTTGCTTATTTTGATAAAATCAGCTAAAATTGTACAGGTATATTAGTTGTTATAGTCACTTGGAAAGAGGTGAATCGTGTCATTGGATAAAATAGAAGAAGCTTTTTATCTTTACCTTGAAGGAATTCAACTGTTACAAGGAGCACTAAAGACATCTTTTTTAGATGCGTATATTGAGACTATTGAAAATATTATTGATGGGTATCAAGTACGTGTCGTAGATGGAGTACCTAATGAACAGTCGGTTGATAATCTGAATGACAATTACCAAAAGATTAAACAAATTTCATTGAACGCAGAGGAAAAACGAAAATTATCGCAATTGTTATTGTTAAAAGGGATGCAAAGTGAACCAATCCAACCTAATCATCAATTGACCCCCGACAGTATTGGCTTTCTTTTTGTATTTTTGATTGAACAATTGTATCCAAACAAGTCAGAAACATATACCATACTTGATTTGACAGCGGGAATGGGAAATCTATTGTTGACGATTTTGACAAATCTGAGACTAAATGATTACCAGCTAAAAGGAATTGGCGTCGATAATGATGAGACGCTTCTTGCCATCTGTGCGGCAAATAGTCAATGGATTGGTGAAGAAGTAACGTTGTACCATCAAGATAGTCTTCAAGATCTTTTGGTTGACCCTTGCGATGTCGTTTTTGGCGATTTGCCAATTGGATATTATCCAATGGATGACAACGCCAAACAGTTTATAACTGGTGTAGATTCAGGACACAGCTTTGCGCACCATTTACTATTAGAACAAAGCATGGCTTATGTAAAAAAGAATAGTTTTGGTTTATTTTTAGTGCCAAGTAACTTCTTAGAGACTGATCAAAGCGACCAATTGAAAAAATGGCTTTCAGGAGAAGAAATCTTTTTGCAAGGAATTATCCAACTTCCGACCGAACTATTCAAAAATGAAGCGACACAAAAAAGTATTTTGTTACTCCAACGCCAAGGAGAAAAAGCCAAGCAAGTGCCACAAGTTTTACTTGCCAAATTGGAGACTTTAAAAGATCCGAAAGCAGTAGTCGCTTTTTTCAATGAATTCAAACAATGGCAAAAAGAAAGTGGATTAATTTAGTTAAAAATTTAGAAAAATAATAGGTTCAATAAAAAGGAATGAGGAAAAAACATGTCAAAAACAATCTCAATTAATGCTGGAAGTTCTAGTTTAAAGTGGCAATTATACCAAATGCCCGAAGAAAAAGTGATTGCAAAAGGAATCACGGAAAGAATCGGTTTAAAAGACTCCATTTTTACAATCAAATATGGAGATGGCCAAAAATTTGAAGAAATCCTTGACATAGAAGATCATGCGATTGCAGTTAAAAAATTACTTGACCAACTAATCGAATTAGAAATTTTAGGTTCTTATGATGAAATCACAGGTGTGGGACACCGGGTCGTTCAAGGTGGGAAATACTTCGATAAATCAGTTGTGATCGATGATGATGTTGTTGAAAAAATTGAAGAATTAGCTGCGTTTGCTCCTTTGCATAATCCTGCCCATTTGATGGGAATCAATGCTTTTCGTGAATTATTACCTGGTGTATTGAATGTTGCTGTTTTTGACACAGCCTTTTTTGCAAATATGCCGAAAGTAGCAAAATATTACAGCATCCCTAAAGAATACCGTGAAAAGTATGATGTTCGTAAATATGGAGCCCATGGAACAAGTCACCGTTATGTAGCGCAACGTGCTGCTGAAGTTTTAGGAAAACCAATTGAAGACTTAAAAATTATTACTTGTCATATTGGAAATGGGGCTTCGATTTCTGCTGTTGATGGTGGCAAAGCCGTCGATACGTCAATGGGATTCACACCACTTGCCGGTGTTACCATGGGAACTCGTTCTGGCGATATTGATCCTGCTGTTTTACAATTTTTGATGCACAAATTAGATATTGATATCGATGAAATGCTAAATATTTTAAACAAAAAATCTGGACTATTGGGTTTGTCTGATGGCTTTTCAAGTGATATGCGTGATATTAAAGCCCGTCGTGGAGAAGAAGAAATTGATACCATTTTAAATATTTTCTATGACCGCATTCGTAAATATGTTGGTAGTTATGTCACTGTTATGAATGGCGTAGATGCCATCGTCTTTACAGCAGGTATTGGTGAAAATGATCAATACACGCGTGAATATGTCATCAATGGCATGTCTTGGTTTGGTTGTGAAATTGACCCAGAAAAGAACTTACAAAACGGTGTTGAACAAGTAATTTCTACTCCGGAATCTAAAGTAAAAGTATTATTAATTCCTACAGATGAAGAATTAATGATTGCACGTGATGTAGAAAGTTTACGTTCATAAAATTAAATAATGAGAGTACCGGCTGAGTCTTAGCGGTACTCTTTTTTTGAATTCTTAAGGAAGTATAGTATTTGAGCGATGTGTAAAAAGTGGCATATCAATTTTGTTTCGGTTAGTCTTTAAGAGTCAGATTTTGTCCAAATACAACATTAGCAAAGTGCGTATTAGAAAACACACTTCGTAAGGGTTCCCATCCTTTTTGGTAATAGGAGAGTTCTACTGTTTGCTTTTCCCGTGTTGTTTAAACTGTTGATGGGAATGATTTTTATCAATTGAACCAGTAAAATATTTTTGTGAAAAAACAATCATAAAAAAGATTATATGCTATAATAAGTTGCTGAAAACAATTTGAAAGGAAGAAAAAAATGAAGAAAAAACATATTCTATTCACAATGGCACTGATTTTTTTATTAGCAGGTTGTGGAAGTGCTAGCGATGAAACTAAATCACAAGAAAGTAACAAGGCTAGTAGTGAAGTATCTGAAGTAGAAACAATAAAAGTGGGTGTGATGCCTTCTATGGATAACATGCCTTTTGTGATTAGTCATGAACAAGGTTTTGATAAAGATCATGGTGTCGATATACAACTGCAAACCTTTAAAGCCGCCAAAGATCGAGATGCGGCTTTTCAAGCGGGAGAATTAGATGGTATCAATGCTGACCTTGTTGGCGTAGCGACTTATTTGCAAGGTGGAATGGATATCAAAGTTACCAGTGCAACTTACGGTCAATTTGATTTGATTGCAACAGCTGAAAATAAATCTGTGGACGATTTAAAAGGAAAACAAATTGCTATTATGAAAAATCAAGGACCAGAATTTTCGATTGATCAGATATTACAAAAAGCGGGATTAACAGAAGCTGATGTAAGTTTAGTTGATGTGCCTGCTGTCCCAAGTCGAGTGGAATTATTAGAAAATGAACAAGCGCAAGGGGCTATTGTTCCTGAACCTTTTGTAACCATGAGTGAAGAAAAAGGATTGGTTTCTTTAGGTTCGACACGTGATTTTGGGATCAATCCTTTTGTCCTCTGTTTTACTACAGATACCATCGACAAGAAGGCGGAGGCACTTAGAGGAATGTATGAAGCCTATAATGAAGCTGTCGATTGGATGAAAGAGCAGGACCAATCAGAATATATTGATTTATTTGTTGAAGAAGTTGGTTTCCCAGAAGAATTGAAAGATAAGATCGAAGTACCTGATTATCCACACATTGAACAGGCTAGCGTTGAGGATGTCACTTTAGCTTTTGATTGGGCCAAAGAACACAAGTTACTAACAGATGATATTACTCCAGATGAGGTTTTGAGCGATGTCTATTTCAAGTAAAACTTATCGATTAGAACATGTTTTTTTTAGTATTAATGAAAAAGAAGTCCTTAGCGATGTCTCGTTGAACTTACAAGAAAAAGAAATCGTGGCAGTGATTGGCACTTCTGGTGCGGGGAAGACAACTTTGTTACGCTTATTGGCTGGACTTGAGCAGCCAACAAAAGGAACGATCTTATTAAAAGATCAACCAATAAAGACAAGCACTATTGCTTTGGTTCCACAAGATTATGGCTTATTGCCGTGGCAAACAACCAAACAAGCTATACAAAAAGCGGTTGAAATCAGTCGCAAACGCAAACTTACAGAAGCTGAAAAGCGGATGATTAAAAAGTTATTTGAACAAATGAAGCTAACCGAAGTGGCTAATTCCTATCCCAGCCAATTGAGTGGTGGTCAAAGGCAACGTGTTGCTATCACGCGAGCTTTAGCCAGTCAAAGTGATGTATTATTAATGGATGAACCTTTTTCAGCACTCGATGCCTTGACCCGTGAAAAAGCTCAACAATTGTTTTTTTCAGCTTGGCAAGAAACACCACGTTTGACAGTATTTGTCACACATGACATAGAAGAAGCTTTGTTGTTGGCTGATGAAATTCTCGTGATGGGTGTCAATGGCACAATTAAGAAAAAAATTCGTTCCCCATTTACCAAATCGCAAAAATTAGCAGATCGACAGCGTTCTGAACAGCTGTTTCATGCTGTTTCGTACTTGCGAAAGGAGATTGATGCATGAAGAGCAAAATGTCACGAGTGGTTCAGAGTTTATTGGCGATTATTACCTTTTTTATGGTCTGGGAAATTGCTAGTCGCTTCTTGCAAAAGACACTGTTGCCCTCGCCAATCTTAGTCTTTCGCCAATTTCCAGTTTTATTTCATGAAAAAGAAAGCTGGTTACACCTAGAAGCTAGTTTTTATAGGGTGTTTCTCGGCTTATTCTTTTCGGTTGTTGGTGGCTTTCTTTTAGGGCTTGGGATGGGGACGTTTAAAAAAATTGCAACTTTTTCTGATGCACTGGTTTATTTTACTTATCCCATTCCTAAAATGGCCTTGTTGCCAATCGTGATGTTATTGGGAGGACTGGGGGATCAGTCGAAAATAATCATGATTGTTTTAATTGTTTTACCCCAAGTAACCATTGCGGTGCGTGATGCCATACGGGATATTCCTAAAAATTATTACGATGTTTATCGTACGCTTAAAGCTAGTAAACTGCAATGTTTTTGGGCCATCACGCTTCCAGCCACTTTACCAGCCATCTTTAGTTCCGTTCGAGTTTCTTTAGGGACGGCTTTGTCAATCTTGTTTTTTACTGAAAATTATGGTACAGAATACGGTTTGGGTTATTTTATTATGGATAGTTGGACACGCATGGATTATCCATCTATGTATGGCGGTATTTTGGTGTTGGCTATTTGTGGTTTTCTATTATTTCTAACCATCGATTTAATCACACACTATCTGTTTCGTTGGCGGAAAAATTAAAAAGCTTCTGATAAATTTTTATTTATCAGAAGCTTTTTCTATTTTGTTAAATAATAGGTATTGATTAAAATGTTTTGATCATGATTTCCAAAGCCTTGTCCAAATAAAGTGAGTCCACCTTTATTTTTAGCGTCTTCCTCTACTTCAAAACGTAACTTTAGTAATGGATGATCTTGCAAATGTAAGTCATCAATTGTCACTGGTGAATAATTTTCACCATCAATACCGGTATCTAATTTATTGATGCGGACATGTTTTAATAATCCATATTGACTAAAACGATCGTTCCACCATCCAGGGGTATATCGGCCTCTGGTGTCAGAAAAATTACCAGGAACAGTATAAGTGGCTACTTTGATATCATTGACAAAAATAGAAATATCACTAGGCCAGATATTATTTGAAATCGGAAACTCTGAGGCAATCTCAAAACTAATCTCCAACATCTCAGGGAGCTCATCGTCACGTAACAAATTTGGAATTTTATATTCTACAAATCCTTCACTAAACCACAATAAGGCGGCATCTACTCGGTTTGTGTCTAAAAAGAATTTTGGATCATCTGATTTCCCAACGATTTCTTTTTCTGTAGCTAATCCACAAGTTGGTTTTACCGAAAAATCTGTAAAATGACCGATTTTCAAATCTGTTTTGTGTAATTGAAACTCTGGATAAACTTTTTCTGGAAAAGTGATGTGAATATCATCCACTTTGAGAAAGACCATTTTTTTATTACGATTGTTCCCACTTCCCCGCTCTGAGCCTAACAAGCCACAATCTTCCATTTGTTGGACATGCCGAGTGGTGATAGCTTTGCTGATTTGTAAATGTTCCGCAATTTCACTGATGCTTTTTTCTTGATTTCCGATGAAACGAATAATCTTTAAGCGGGTTTCGCTAGCTAAAGCTTGAAAGACAAACCCAGAATCTTTACTTAAATCAAGTTCCATTTTTCTAACCTCCTGTTAACTTATTAGTTTATGTATAAATATTAATTTAAATTATAACGCAAAGTTGATTAACTGTAAAGTTGTTTTTGATAAAAAGCTTATAAATAATGTTTACATCGGTTACAGCAAGTGATAATTTATGTATGTAATTAACAAAACAAAAAAAGAATTACTGATAAGTTAACATTAAAAAAGTATATATTAACTTATTGGTAAACACGGGGGTATTAGAAATGCATGTAAAGAAATTTGCAAGTATGGCTTTGATGACAGGAGCGTGTGTTGCTTTATTGGCAGGATGTGGCGGTGGAAGTTCTTCTGGGGATAAAGATTCTGGAAGTTCTGCAAAAGGCGGTAAGAATGAAATCGTTTTTTGGAATCCTTTCACAGGTCCTGATGGCTCAAATATCAAAGCCATGGTAGATGAGTACAATAAAACAGATCCTGAGTTTAAAGTAAAAAACGTTTCAATGAAGGAAGGGGATATGTATACCAAAATCCCTACAGTAGTTAATTCTGGTAAGAATATTCCTGATTTAAACATTGTCCATGCCGAACGCATCAAACAATACAAAGATAATGACATGTTAGAAACCTATGATGATGCTTTGGCAGATTATGCAGAAATAAACGCTGATAATTATGTACCGGAAGCTTGGAACATTGGTGATTTAGAAGATTCTCGTTACTCCATTCCACTTGATATCCATACTTCTGGAACCTATTACAACAAAGAATTGGTTGAAAAATATGCGCCAACTGCTTTAGATGATAACATCATTACTTATGATGAAATCAAAGAAGCTGGTGAAAATGCTAAAAAAGATGATGTTGCTGCACTTGGTGTCACATGGATGAAACCAATCCTCTTATCTTTATACCAACAAAATGGCGGTGAATTATCTTCTGATGGGGTTGAGCCAACTGTCGATAATGATGCAATGACTGACGCAATTAGTTTATGGAAAGATCTTTATGATAGCGACATTACGACAAAAGACGGGGAAGATCCTTATCAATTATTTGTGGCCGGCAAAGTAATGTTTTATCCTGAAGGTATTTGGATGAGAAACGATGTCAATGAAGCACAATTTGATTGGGGTTTAACCAATGCGCCTCAACTTAGTGATGATTTAAGTCAAGCGGTCAATTGGTCTTCGTCTCACCAATTTGTAATGTTCAAAAACCCAGATCGTTCAGATGAAAAAACGAAAGGAATCATGGATTTCCTAGAATGGGTACGTACGAACTCGTTGGAATGGGCTAAAGCCGGACAAAATCCAGCTACTCTAGATTTGTTAGATAATGATGAGTATTTAGAAATGCCACAATCCATGTTTATCAATGATCCAAAAGAACAAGAAACTTTATCTATTTTCGATTACAAATACAATGGTTATGTTGCTGAATATATGGATGCACATGCTTTAGATGTTGTCTTTGGTAAAGCAGAAGTAACTGATTTTGCACCATCCATGCAAAAAGAAGTTGCCGACAAAGTTTCAAAAGATAAGTCCAATAATTAAGACTATTTGAGAGAAAGGGAGTCCTAACAGGCTCCCTTTCTCAAAGAATAGGAAGGAGCGGAGAATAGATGCCTTTATCAAAGAAAGAAAAAAAGGGAAATCGGGGACAAAGTAAAGTCTTACCTTGGGCTTTCATTGCCCCGCATTTGATTATTTTTACCATATTTTTCTTGGTTCCAGTCGTTTTTGGGATTTATATTTCGTTTACGGACTGGGATCTTGTTTCAAGCCCTAATTTTGTTGGTTTGGACAATTATAAAGAAATATTTACCAATCAGGATTCAATTTTTTATACGCAATTACGAACGGGGTTAACGAATACATTTAAATTTGTTATTTTTGTTGTACCACTTTGTATTATTGTTCCATTAATGCTTGCGGTTGCTTTGAATACCAAACCAAAACTAGGCAAATTCTTCCAATCACTATTTTATATGCCGAGTTTATTTGCCATTTCCGCAGTCGTTATTGTTTGGACCTTAATGTTTAATGTTAATTATGGACCAATCAATAAATTATTAGGATCGACTACACCATTTACAAGCACGATGCCGTATGCCTGGATCACCTTGGTTGTGGTAACTGTATGGTGGACCATTGGGGGCAATATGATTATTTACCAAGCAGCCTTAAACGGCATTCCCAAAGATTATTATGAAGCGGCAGATATCGACGGCGCGAGTGCAGCACAAAAGTTTTTCAAGATTACTTTGCCTTCAATTAAAGGTCAAATTCTTTATACTTTGGTAACAACAACGATTGCACAATTTAATGTGTATGGACAACCACTCATGTTGACTGGTGGAGGACCAAGTGATGGAACCCGAGTCTTATTGATGTATATCCAACAAAACGCTTTTGGTTCTGGTCAATCAATTGCTGGTATTGCCTCGGCAATGGCCATCGTATTAGGCGTTTGTATCATGATTGTATCAGCGCTTCAATTTAAATTTTTGAGAACGAAAGATTAGGAGGGAAACCAATGAAAAAAAGACAAACATCAAAAATTGTTGCTTTTATTTTCTTGACAATAATGGCTGTGATTTGGATCGTTCCCTTATTATATGGAATCTTTACTTCTTTTAAATCACAATCAGAATTATTAACACATGGCGCTCGTTTGTTACCTATTGAATGGGTGTTAACCAACTATCAAGAATTATTAATAGATAATACCAGTACACCTTTAGTTCGGTGGTTTTTAAATTCCTTGTTTATTGCCACAATGAATACCTTACTCGTACTATTTGTGGTCTCATTATCTGCTTTTGCGTATAGTCGTCTACATTTTAAAGGACGTAATCAAATTTTCACCTTTTTATTAGCCACCATGATGTTCCCAGGTGTTGTAAATTTGATTCCCCTCTATAAAATTGTTGATGTTTTAGGATGGGTTAACACGCCGTGGGCAATGATTGTTCCCGGAGCAGCAGGGGCAATGAACATTTTCTTAGTCAAACAATTCATGGACGGCATTCCTAAAGACTATGACGAAGCGGCACAAATCGATGGCGCTAGTGAGTTGACGATTTTTAGAAAAATCATTTTACCACTGATTAAACCTATTTTAACAGTCATCACACTCTTCACCTTTACAGGCTCTTGGAATGACTTTTTGTGGCCATCCATTGTCTTTAACGATATTGAAAAAATGCCGATCACTTCTGGGCTACAGTTGTTACAAGGGATGTATCAATCCAAACCAACCTTGCTTATGGCTGGTGCGTTGATTGCTATTGTACCAACGTTTATTATCTATCTGTTTGCCCAAAAGTATTTCTTAGAGTCAATGTCTCTATCTGGTGGCGTGAAAGGGTGATAACAAATGAGTAGGAAACAAGAACAACTTTTGATAACGGTCATGGGAATCTGGCAAATTATCGATGGGATGCTCACTATCATTTATTATGGCATTTTTCAACGAGGAAACGGCATGTTAGGTCTTAGTCCAGCTGTTTATCCTAATGGCTATATGATGGTGATCACAGGGTTTGGGACCCTTTTGATCACACTTGGGATCATCAATTTATTGCTAAGTCGCCGTTATATTAAAGATGATCAAGTGTATTGGAAAATTGGCTTTTTCTTACTCTTTGAATCGGTACTTTCCTTTATCGTTTTAGATTTGATTAGCGCCGTACTGGGCCTGACAGCAGCCATTTTATTAATGGCTAAAAACAAAGCATTAAAAGTAAATTGAACAAAAGATTAGGAGTTAAACACATGGCAAGAAATGAATACCCAAGACCTCAGTTAGAACGTAAGCAATGGACCAATTTAAATGGTCAATGGAAATTTGCTTTTGACGATAAAAATGTAGGAATCTCTGCTAGTTGGTATACAAAGACAGAGGTATACGACCAAGCAATCACTGTTCCTTTTGTTTATCAAAGTAAAGAAAGCGGCATTGAAGATCGTACGCCACACGATATTGTGTGGTATCAACGAGAATTTGAAGCTTCACCTGAAAAAGATGAACGCGTCTTGTTGCATTTTGGAGCGGTTGATTATGAAGCAGACATTTATTTGAATGGACAGCACGTTTGTCACCATATTGGTGGACATACCTCTTTTGAAATGGATATTACCACCTTTTTAAAAGAATCGGGCCAACAACAAGTGACTGTTCGTGCCTTTGACCCTCATTATGATGAAACAATTCCTCGTGGCAAGCAGTTCTGGGAAGACGAATCAGCTGGTATTTGGTATACCAATTCAACGGGAATTTGGCAAACAGTTTGGCTTGAAACTGTGAATGAACAATATATTCAAGACCTTAAGTTGACGCCTCATTTTGATGAAGGAAAAATAGAAATTGAAGCCTCAATCAGTAGGCTATCGAGTCAAAATTCACTAGAATATGCGATTGCGTTTAAAGGGCAACCGATTGCTAGCGGTCTGGTTGATTTAGTCACTAATAAAGTGATTTTTGAAGTAGAACTTTATCAAGACCATATCTTTAGACAAAATTACCATAATGAAGGGTATTCTTGGACGCCGGAGACCCCCAATCTTTTTGATTTAGATTTGAAATTAAGAGAAGAATCGAACGAAAAAGATACTGTACACTCTTATTTTGGTTTACGAAAAGTACATGCGAAAGATGGCATGATTTATTTAAACAATAAACCTTATTATCAAAAATTAGTGTTAGATCAAGGCTATTGGCCAACGGGATTATTGACAGCACCCACTGATGAAGATTTCGTAAAAGACATTGAATTAGCAAAGGCAATGGGCTTTAACGGCTGTCGCAAACACCAAAAAATGGAAGACCCTCGTTTTCTTTATTGGGCCGATACCATGGGCTTTATTGTTTGGGGAGAATGTGCAGCACCACCAGTATATACAAACAGCGCAGTGGAACGTTTGATGATAGAATGGACCGATAGTATCAAACGAGATTACAACCATCCATCCATTATTACTTGGGTTCCTGTCAATGAAAGCTGGGGGGTTCCGAATATTTCCTTTGATCGGCAACAACAACATTTCTCTCAAGCAATTTTCCATTATATTCACTCTTTGGATACGACACGCTTGGTGATTTCAAATGACGGCTGGGCAGCAACAGACACTGATATTGTGGCTATTCATAATTATGCGCACGGACAAAAGGAAGAAACAGAAAAATATGACTACTTCAAAGAAACGTTAAGTAGTAAAGAAAGTTTGCTTCATAACCGTTCGACACCGTGGCCGATTTTTGCAGATGGATTCTCTTATTCTGGTCAACCGATTATGTTGACAGAATTTGGAGGTATTGGTTTTGATGTATCTGGTCAACCCGGTTGGGGATATACTTCTGTTACTTCTAAAGAGGAATTTGTCTCTGAATATCGTCGTGTCATGGAGGCTCTTTATGCTTCTAAAGCACTATGGGGCTATTGCTACACGCAGATGACAGATGTTGAACAAGAAATCAACGGTTTGGTGACTTATGACCGTCAACCGAAATGTGAGTTATCAAAAATTAAAGAAATCAATGATGGCTTTCATATTCCGACGGTAGAATAGCATACTGAAAAAAAGATAGCGAGACATTCTTTTTCAATAATGAAAACCAAAAAGAAAGTAAAGATGCTTTTACTAGAAATTTTGAAAAAACGTTGTTGAAAAGGAATATCTACGCTTTTTTAATTAGGAGGAGTCTATGAAAAAGAAAACGATGCGTTGGATAGGTGGCGTGTTACTTGTCGGAATATTCATAGCTTTTGGAACAAAGCTTATCATGAATCAAAGAGATCCCTATAATGCTGATTTTTTCAATTCTAAAAATTGGGAACTATATCAAGGAGAAGGCGATGGAAACTGGGAAAACGAGGAAGGAGTGTTGACATTGAACGGTGGAACCGGAAATAAAGCAATTTACGAAAAAGGAGACTATACTGATTTTCAATTTGAGACCAAAGTAACTATTGATCCTGTTGAGAAAGGATCTTCAGAAAATAGTGCAGAAGGTGGAATTTTATTTCGCATCCAAAATCCCGAAGCAGGTATTGATGGCTATGATGGGTATTATTTTGGTATCGACATAGAAAACCAACAGGTAATTTTAGGGAAATCCAGTACTGAGGGTGAACCTTGGACCGAAATTGCCACAAAAAAAATGTATCTAGCCTATGGAAATTCTTATAAACTAACAGTAAAAGCTTCTGGAGAACATATTCAAGGCTTTGTCAATGAAGAAAAAGGGAGCTATCCACAAATTGATGTGATCGACGAAGACTATGCCAGTGGACAAATTGGGGTTCGGAATCGTTTAGGCAATATTCGTTTTGAAGAAATGTCAGTGACCCCTTTTAAAAAAGCAGATATAAAACAGGCGATGTATACGAATTCTTTAGTTGCTGAAGCGGCAGATCCAGACGTTTTATATGATCACGGAACCTATTATTTATATCCAACGACAGCCGGAAAAAATATCGGCGGTATCAAAGTATACACTTCGACAGACTTGGTGAACTGGACAGACAAAGGGTTAGCCATGACGGCAGGTGATGAAAATTGGGGGAATCAAGGATTTTGGGCACCTGATTTGATTGAACGAGAGGGCAAATACTATATGTATTATACTGCCGATGAACACCTTGTCGTCTCCATTGCAGATTCGCCATTAGGGCCGTTCACGCAAACAGAAGTAGGTCCCTTACATGAAGATACCAAAGAAATCGATGCCCATGCCTTTAAAGATGAGGACGGACAATATTATCTATACTTTGTTCGCTTCACAGGTGGCAATGTGATATGGGGCGCTAAATTAAATGATGATATGGTTTCAATTGATGAAGAAACAGTGACAGAAATTTTAGCTCCTTCACAAGCTTGGGAAAAAGACATAGCAGATGTTAATGAAGGACCATATATGTTGAAAAAAGATGGTATTTATTATATGACCTATTCAGGATCTCATTTTGAAAGTCCAATGTACGGAGCGGGGTATGCCACTAGTGAAAATCCATTGGGCCCGTTTGAAAAGTATGAACAAAATCCAATTATGCAATCGAACTCTTTAGCCCATGGTACAGGACACCATGCAGTGGCCCCATCACCAGATGGCAAAGAAATGTTTATGGTTTATCATCGCCATGAATCGATTTGGAATACAGACCCTCGTGAATTTGCTATCGACCGTTTACGTTTTACCAAAAATGAAAATGGTGAAACAGTTTTAGAAGTTCATGGACCAACTGTAACGCCTCAACCAGTACCATCTGGCGCCGTTGATGTTGAAAACTTTATTGCCTTTGAAGCAGAAGATTTAAAACCAATTACGGTAACTAAAAAGACTTCAATAGATGATTGGGACTTACCAGAAGAAATTGGAATCATCACTTCAAAAAGTGAACCTAGAGAAAGTCAAAAGATAGCTGTTAAGTGGCAATTACCAGAAACCGTAGAAACGCAGACAGTGACGATCTCAGGTAAAGCAACCTTGCCTGAATCAGTTGAAAATCTAGGAGAACTTCCTATAAATCCAGAAATTAACATTACTATCAAAGAATAACTAAAAGTGAATGATAAAAAGCAATTTAGCCCATCAATTCAAGCTAAATTGCTTTTTATTTTTTGTTGTCACGCCGACAATGGACAAAAGAATGGTCAAGTCCTTTTTTGTGTGTAAAAGGTTAAAATGTAGTTTTTTAATACTTTCTTAATAGTTAAAATATATTCTGTTCTTGTTATTTTATTACACCCAAGGTTGATATAGATCACGAAACGTTACGGA
>DXDB01000044.1 GCA_019115705.1 Candidatus Tetragenococcus pullicola
GTTTAAAGATCAAAAAATAGGGGTCATTTTTCATTGGGGACTTTACAGTATTGCTGGTATTGTAGAATCCTGGCAACTATCAGAAGAAGACCAATGGGCACGAGGAGACCATCCTTGGCGCAATAACATCGATGAGTTACGAAGTGATTACTGGGGATTGAACCATTCTTTTAGTCCTTATAATTTTGATCCAGACGAATGGGCCAGTATCTGTAAAAAAGCAGGCTTTCGTTATATGTTATTTACAACAAAACATCATGATGGGTTTAACATGTATGATACAGCTTATTCTGACTATAAAGTAACACAATCCCCCTGTCCATATGCTGGAGAACAAAGGTCAGATATTTTTGGTTCGGTAGCAGCGGCATTTCGTAAAAAGGATATCCACGTTGGGGCTTACTATTCCAAAGCAGACTGGCATTCTCCTTTTTATTGGTCGCCAGACGAACGTGCCAAGGGTCGATATGCTAGCTATCATCCGATAGAAAATCCTAAACGCTGGCAACAATTTAATCAATTTGCACACGATCAATTAGTTGAAATTTGTCGCGATTATGGTGATTTGGATATTCTTTGGTTAGATGGTGGTTGGGTCAATACTGGAGAAGAAATTTTGGACATGGACACAATAGCTTCTGATATCAGACGTTATCAAGATGATCTATTAATTGTCGATCGTACCATTGGAGGAAAATATGAAAACTATGTAACTCCTGAACGGAAAATACCAGAAATTCCTCCCAAAAAAGCTTGGGAAAGTAATATACCCATTGCAAAAAACTGGGGATTCTGTCCAAATGATCAATACAAATCTTTTGAAGAAATTCTTGATAACGTCATTCAAGTTGTAGCTTTAGGAGGCAACATCATTTTAGGTGTTGGACCCAAACCAGATGGTAGTTTGCCGAGAGAATCAGTAGCTGTATTAGAACAATTGGGCAATTGGTTAAATCAATTTGGATTTGGAATTTATGATACTCGACCAGCTGAAATTACCGTTCCTGAAGGGTGGTATTTAACTAAAAAGAATAATACTATTTTTGCTTTTGCTCGAAACGGTATAGCTGAACCTTTACCTATTTCAGCTATCACTGATAAAGTAACAAAAGTAACGAATTTAAATTCAAAAAGACAAGTATCTGATAGAAGTTTAACAGTTGACACGGATGATTATTATCAAGTGTATCAAATAGACTAGGAAAAAAACCTCCAATTTTTTGGAGGTTTTTTCTATCAATACATAAATTTATTACTCACTTAGAAAAAGCTACTACTCTCTTTTCTCTAAGACTTTAACTTCATAAGGCAACATATTTATTTCTACATTAACATGCTTTTCACTTAGAAGATCTACGGTTTCTGAACTAACTAGTATTTTTTGATTTGATTCAGAAAAATTCATAATAAAGAATACTTCTTTATTACTTAATTTTCTCGATTGAACTGAAACATTGTCATTGCCTTTTATCACAAAGTCATTACATATTTGTACCTCTTTGCAGATATAGCTATAAAAATAGTCTAAAAATTCTTGATTAGTTCGAGCTCCAATGAAGTATCCTTTTCCTTTGCCAAAGTTATTTTCCGTTATTGCAGCCTGCCCAGCATAAAAGTCTTCATCATAAGTACCTATAACATGAGCACTTTTAACATCAAATAATTCTGCATAATCTTTCACTTCGAAAGATTTTCCATCAATTAAAATTCTATTTCTATCTTTTGGATAATAAACATCTGTTTCTACAGAATTTATTCCAAATATTTCTTGGAGTTGTTGTGGCCAACCATTCATATAAGTTAAATCATGTTCGTTGACTACACCTGATATATAGCTCATCACCAAATTTCCACCATTTGCTACATAAGTAGAGAATTTATCTAATGAACTTTCATCAATAAGATAAAGCATTGGCGCTACAATTAAATCATACTGAGATAAATCTGCTTTAGGACTAATAATATCAACGGGAATATCGTTATTCCAGAAAAAACGATAATGATTTTGTAATGTTTGTGGATATTGTTTCGTTTCTTGAGAAAATCCCTGGCTATCATTGATTGCCCAATTGCTATCCCAATCATAGATAATCCCAACTCTAGATTTCTTACTACTTCCAGTCACTTTATTGATTTTCTCTAATGACTCACCAACTTTCCTTACATCTTGAAACACTCTATTCTGATTGTTATTATCATGATCAACAACAGCACCATGAAATTTTTCTGAAGAACCACGAGACTTGCGCCATTGAAAATACAAATTACTATCTGATCCATGAGCAATATGTTGCATAGAGGACAACATATGCATACCTGGTCGTTTTGCTTTATTCACTGGATGCCAGTTAACCATGCTTGGAGTAGATTCCATCAATAAAAATGGTTGTTGCTTCAAACTACGGTACAAATCATCAATAAAACCAACCTTACTTGCTAGATCAGCTGTTGTTTCCCAATCATTATGCCATGCCGGATAGCAATCCCAGCTTACAACATCAACATGTTTAGCAAATTTATAATAATCAAGTCCTTGAAAAGGAATAAGATCCATCGTATCTGCCATAAAATTCGTTGTTATTGGAATATTAGGCGTAAGTTTTCTAATATCTTTAATTTCATGTTCATAGAAATCAATTGTTTGATCAGTTACAAACCGACGCCAATCTAAATTCATACCATGAACTTCATTTTCTCCAATAGAAGATGGTGATTCTATCTGATCCCAAGACGTATAAGTATGTGCCCAAAAAGTTGTCCACCAAGAGGCATTTAAATTTTCAAGTGTACTATATTCTTTTTTTAACCAACTTCGAAAATTTTCTTGACAATACTGACAATGACATTCCCCACCATATTCATTGGAAATATGCCACATCAGTAAAGCGGGATGTTCTTTATATCGTTCAGCAATTTTTTTATTTATAATAGTTACTTTTTTTCGGTATATCGGAGAAGAAAAGCAGTGATTATGACGACCACCATGTCTCATCTTTTCTCCACGCTCATTGGTACGCAATACCTCTGGATATTTTTTTGACATCCACGCTGGGCGTGCCGCACTGGGAGTAGCTAGTATTACTTTTATATCATTTTCATAGAGAGTATCCATTATTGAATCAAGCCACTCAAACTGAAAATCTCCTTCTTCAGGTTCTAATTTATCCCAACTAAACATACCAATAGTTGCAGTGTTTATACCAGCTTCTTTCATCAACTCAATATCTTTTTTTAAAATATCTGGTCTGTCTAGCCATTGATCTGGATTATAATCTGCTCCATGTAAAATTTTTTCTTGAACCATAATTTATTTCTATCCTTTCGTACCTCCAGCAGTTAATCCAGA
>DXDB01000045.1 GCA_019115705.1 Candidatus Tetragenococcus pullicola
AACTTTGCTCCTGATTTAGCAAAAGATTATTCATTAGAAGATGAAGAAAGTTGGGAAGTTATCAAATATCTGCAACAATATCCGAGTGTTGTGCAACAAGCCGCTCGAGAATATGAACCTTCTGTTTTGGCAAAACATGCCATTAAATTGGCGCAAGCATTCAATAAATACTATGCCAATGTAAAAGTGTTGGTAGAAGATGAACAAAAAGAAGCTAGACTTGCTTTGGTTTATGCTGTAACAGAAGTATTAAAAGAAGATTTACGTTTGTTAGGATTACATGCGCCTAATAAAATGTAGAAAAGCTCTGGGTATAAGAGGAGGCGATGAAAAAGTCTCCAATTTATGGCTCGTTTAATGTAAAAAAAGAAAATAGGAGCGAAATTTTTTTATCATAAAAAAATTCGTTCCTATTTTGTTGTGTCGGCTAAATCATTCAGAATTTAATAGAGGAATAACCTAGGTGTTTTGCCATATATGAAAAAACGATGTGATTTAAATTAGAAATTAGAGCAAAAATGGTTGTTTTTTTAATTTAGTTTGGTATATTATTTTTATAAAAGTATATGAGAGATGTTTATTGTGAAAAAGTTATTTATTGTTTCTATTACAGCGTTATTATCATTATTTTTAACTACAAAGGTTCAAGCGGACGAACCAAATCTTTCTTCATCAGGTATGAGTATAACAAGTCATGTTATTAGTGTAGAAGTAGATTCTTCCGATTTTAATTTTTTTGATATGGATGGAAACCCTATCGACAGTTCTGAATTTAGAGTTTTTGAACAACAATCGTTGTCCAAAGCGATGACGGTGGAAAAGACATATAAAATGCTTTCCACTAATTATCATGGTGCATTTTCTCAATATGTATATGTTACTTTAAAAGCTACTCAAAAAGAAAAGGATCAAGGAGTCTTCACGGACTGGACTGGTTACGTTGCTTTTCAAAAGTTAACAAAAATGGAAACCTTGGCAGGAATTCAATATACAGGACATTATAGCGGAACATTGACTGCTAAGGCTAGGTAGTTATTAATTACTAATCAAAACCATTCGCTATGCGGGGGGGTTGTAAGTTTAAAGTTATAACTAAAACTTGAAACATCAAAAACCTGACTAAACTATTGATATAAGTGAGTTTCATCAATTAAAAATAGCATAAACTTCTCCAAATTGGTAAAATAGAATTGACCAAAAAACCATCTACCATGGAGTGTTTATGCCATGCCAATTATAACATCAAACGATCAAGACAAAAATGAAATTTCATGATCTATCGATACTTTTTTCAAACGTTTTAATTTATCAGCGATTGCAAAAAAATCGAATGCACAAAAATCAAAAGGAGTGTCTTTTCTCGTTCTTTTTAGTTATCTTGTGACGACGATTTTTTTCCAATCGCTCTACTTTTCGTGACTTCCAACTCCATCAGAATGAATTAGGCTTTTCAGATAAAACGTTTCGTAATCTGCTAAATAACGGAAAAATCAATTGGCAACGCTTCTTAATCCTTATTTCTAAAAATGTTATCGACTTCATTCGTCCGTTGACAGAAGAGGATCGTAAAGAAGTTTTTATCGTAGATGATTCTATGTATGAACGTTTGAATGCAAAAAATGTAGAGCTTTGTGGTTGGCAGTACGATCATGCCAATCATAAAAATAAGAAAGGCTTTCGATTTCTTCAACTTGAATGGAGTGATGGCAATACCTTTCCGCCTGTTTCTTTTAGCCTTTTATCTTCAAGCAAGAAAGTACGTGAAGCAGACAAGATTGACCATCGGTCACACTCTGGAAGAAGAAAAGCGCAAGCACAACGAAAAGGAACCGATGTACTAGTAAAGCTTCTTCAAGCAGACCTAAAAGATGGCGTGAAGGCGTACTACGAGCTCTTTGATTCATGATTTTCAAGTCCCAAAATATTTCATGCTTTGCGTAAGATTAAGCTTCATGCTGTATGCATGATTAAACGTTCAAAGAAAATTTACTATCGATACAATGGTAAAATGGTCGATGTAAAAACCATTTTTCAAGCATCGAAAAAGCGCAGAGTTCGTTCAAGATATCTTCTTTCTGTTTGTGTGGAATCTGAAGTGGATGGCTAAGCGCTTCCGATTAAGCTTGTGTAAGTAAGAAATCGCAATAAGCGCAATGATTATCTCGTGCTAGCCACCACAGATACTTCTTTGAATGAAGATGAAATCATCCAGTTATATGGTAAACGGTGGTCAATTGAGGTTTATTTTAAAATTTGTAAACAACATCTTCGTTTAGCTAAGTATCAAGGACTTTCTTATTATGGCATTTTTGCACATACAGTGACGGTTGCCGTTAGTTACCTTATCTTGGCTATCTAACATCATGAACAAGCAGACGACCGAACGATGGGTGAGCTATTTTACTTGATGATTGAAGAATTATCAGATATTAGTTTTTCAGAAGCTATCATCCAACTTTCTGACCTTTTTAAAGAAGTATTTGAAAATGAACTGGTACTTTCTGAAGTGACTTTAAATAACGTCATGGACCAGTTTATCCCCAAAATTACCTCAAGCAACACCAAACCGGTTAAGATTGGTTGCCTGAAACTAAATTTATTGGTTAATTACCTGTCGTCGTGGGGTTAGTACGCATTTTTTATGTTTCAAGTTTTAGATTGTAATAAAAAAATTTCCACTGTTTTTCATAAATCATTCAGGAAAAAACTTGAGAAATTGTTACAATTCACGGCCCAATGTCATTAAGTTGAGAAATATCATACTTTTTAGTGTAGCATAAATTAAGTCAGAATATTCTGTCATAATTTATGCGGCACTAGTTAATTTATTTAGAATAAAATTTATTATCGAAATTATTGTAACCTTTTTGTTTCTAAAACGTCTACTAATCAAAGGAGGAATTTTCATGACCATAGAAGAAATTTATGCGGATTATTATGATGTCCTTCTTTTTTACGGAATTAGCTTATCAGGAAGTATTGAAACTGCAGAAGACTTAGTTCAAGAAGCTATTTATCGCTTTTTATTAGTAACAGAGCCTGTAGATAATATAAAGGCATGGTTAATGGCAGTGATGCGAAACTATTACTTTGATTCTTTAAGAAAGAAAAAGGCTGAAGTTCCGTTAAAAATTACTAATGAACCTTGCCATTATGGTATTGAAGAAAAACTATTTAATGATGAACGACAACTGAAAATTTATAGGTCGCTACAAAAGATTCGTGAACCGTATCAAACTGTTCTGTTACTTCGTTATTTTTTAGAAATGCCATTAACTCAAGTTGCCGAATTGCAAAAGCTGAAGTACGGACAATGTAAAACGATCTTATATCGAGCAAAAAAAATGTTAAAAGAGGAGTTGGAAAAAGATGAATTCTTTACTGGATAGATACAAAAAAGGACAGTTAAGTAAAAAAGAAAACGAAGAAGTGGCTTCAAAAATATCAGAGTTTAAAGAATACTATGATTTTGTTATGTCAGAGGAAGAAAGTGAGTTATTAGAAAAAATCAATTTTGAGTCTTCTCATACAGATTTTATTGAAGAAGAAAAAAGGTCTAAAAAAAAGGTAAACAGACGTATACGAAAATTGTTCATCTATTTTATTACTATTACTATAACTCTAATAACTTTAGGTTACTTTCTTGTTCCTATGTTTTTTGAAGCTGCATACTTTAATCCTCAAGAAAATACCGAGCAAGGAATAATCGCTCCCTTTGAAACTACAGAAATATTACTTAATGAATTAAGTATTGATGAACCGCAACTATCTGATTTGTCAATACAAAAAAATGGACTGAGTAACTATACCATATACAGCCAATATTATGATTCCTTTCAAAATAAATATACAACTCAAACAAATACAATTAGTAGAAACCATATTGAACTTTCAGCACAGCAACAAAATAAGCAATTATTTGGATATAGTGTAACTGAACAAGATGGTTTCATCCAAAAGATAAAAGAAATTCCAGACTCATCAAGATTAAAAATAAAATTGATTTTTAAAAGTCCGCAAGATATTGATTATGTACGCAAGCTTACAGAAAAGTATCCAGATGCAACTTTAATGTCTGGCTACCTTACAACAAAAAAATTTAACGCAGAAGTTCAAGTTGGTAATGGTATCGGGATACGTTTTAATGATTCAATGAACAATACTTTATTAAAAGAATACCCTTCTAGTTTAGAAGATTTACTAGGGAAATCAAATTCTAAAAGGATAAATTATTCGCAATCTGAAATAGATCAACTCGTTAGCAAGCAAATAGAAGAGATTCTTCGATTGTATAGCAGCTCTCGTTTATCACTAATCAATCAAGATTCACAAGAGAAGATAACTAAAGATGCACTACAAAATTTGAATTCTGATATAACTAATCAAGGTTCTTCATTCTCAGGAATTTCAATTGCAATGAAAAAAGAAGATTTGGAAAGTATACTTTCATTACCGGAAAGTTCTTTTGTTTTCTTGCAAGATATTACTTGGTTTTCTTATACAATCAATTAGTAGTGACTAATTGATTGTATAAGAATATTCTTTGAGTGATTAGAATAATCATTCAAATGTTAACATGTCAAACAAAAAAACACCTACTATGTGGGGAGAGCCACTTAAAAAGTTAAATGACAAAAAGAAAGCGGCTTGAAAAAAATTCGATACAAGAGGATTTTTCAAGCCTTTTTTTAACTATTAAGGAAGTATAACATTTGAGCAACATGCAAAGCTTGGTATACCAATTTTATTAAGCGCTGTCATATGGTATAATAGACGTATGAAAAAGAATGTGTTAGAAGCCATATTTTTTGATGAGAATATT
>DXDB01000046.1 GCA_019115705.1 Candidatus Tetragenococcus pullicola
CAGATTTCAATCTGTGGATAGAGAAAAAGCGTCAAAAGTTATCCACTGTGAACAACTTTTGACGCTACTAAAATTCGTGTATTTATATGCAATAAAAAAGGAAACAAAAAAATCGGCCGTGAATTGTAACTTTATTTTCTCAACATTTGCTAAAATTCATGGTTATTACTTTTCAAATTCTTTATTTTGCTTCATAATAGAGATAGTAATAAAAATGAGGTGATATTGATGAAAAAATTTGTTTCCGGCTTCGTGCTTGGATCTTTGGCAACAACAACTTGTACATTATGTATGATTGCAGCCATTAAAAAGGAAGTTATCGATCCAATTGAAGAAAAAGAAGCACAAGTCAATGCCAACCGTCGCAGAGCACATCGTAAAAGTTTCAGCAGATAACAAAAAAGACTTGGTTTTCCAAGTCTTTTTTTGTTAACTATTTTTTTTCTTCTTTTTACCGTCCCAACCTTCATAGCCTTCTTTTAAGACATAAAGATTACGATAACCATTTTTATATAATTTCTTTGCTGCTCGTACACTCAAAGTTTTTGTACCATCATATAAATAAACAGGTTGATCTTTTCTGATAGCTGTCATAGAGTCTTTTAAAACAGTATAGGGAATATTGCGTGCTCCTAATATATGTCCACCATCAAATTCTTTTTTTTCGCGAACATCGATTACTTGAGCTTTACGCATGCCCTTACGAAATTCTTCTTGTTCGATTACCGTGGCATAATACTTACCCATGATAAAATAATAAAGCCAATTGATTCCGATCACCAATAATATAGCTGCTAAAACGATGATCAATGTATTTAAAAATCCCATTATTTAATTCCCTTCCTCATTTAAATGTCAAGTGCCAAAAAAGCTGCTCCAATCACACCTGCATCGTTACCAAGTTGTGCTAATTTTATTTCTGTACTTTCTTTTACTTGAGGGAAAGTAAAGGTCTTAAAGTAAGCTTCAACCCGACTTCTCAAAAATTCTCCAGCTGCAGATACTCCCCCACCTAAAACAATACTGGAAGGATTTAACAAGTTTCCGATATTGCCACAAGCTAGTCCTAGATAATAGCAAACTTTATCAACGACCATCAAAGCGAAAGGATCGTTTGCTTTGGCCAAGTCAAAGACGTCTTTACTGGTAATACCTTGACCGTCATCTAATTGACGTTTTAATTGTGAATCTCCAGCGTATTCTTCTGAAAGGTCGCGGGCAACATTGACAACTCCTGTGGCACTTGAAACAGTTTCTAAACAACCTTTTTTTCCACAAGTACAATCAAAGCCATCAGGATCAACTGTAATATGCCCTATTTCACCAGCACAGCCAGCATTTCCATGTAAAAGATTTCCTTCCATGATAATACCGCCACCCACACCAGTACCTAGTGTGATAAAAACGACATTAGGATCGTTTTCTCCAGCGCCTTTCCAACGTTCTCCTAAAGCAGCTACATTGGCATCATTGTCTAGAGCAAAGGCAATGCCAGTTCCTTTTTCAATCTTTTCTCGAACCGGTTGTAGGGTTTTCCAGTTGAGATTGTATGCGCCGATAACTGTTCCTTTTTCTCTATCAACACTTCCGGGTGTCCCCATCCCTATACCTAGAAAATCTTTTGGCGTCAATTGGTATAGATCAAGGTGATGATTAATGGAGGTTACAATATCATCAACAATATGAGAACCTTCATCTAAAATATTCGTATCAATACTCCATTTTTGTTGGATTTCGCCTTCTACAGTCAAGATTGCGAACTTTACTGTTGTTCCCCCTAGGTCGATACCGATGATTTTGTTTTCTTGCATTTTCTTTTATTCCCTGCTTTCTTCTATTCTATGCTCTCTTTGCAAAATGCTTCGTGCTTTTAAATAAGTTTCTTGGTCAATCAAACGCCCATCATATATTTTTTTTAATTCAATAGCCATTAATTCAATATCATAAATGCGTTTGCCCACATAGACATAGATATTAAACTGTTTTAAAAGTTGTTGCACATCATACAAACTTTTCAAATCGTTCACTTCCCAAATTAACGAATCAAACACTCATTTTACAAAAAAATACTTTCGAATCTATTATACTGGTAATTGATACTTTTTAAAACCGATTATTACTAAAAAAATAACAAAAACAACTAAGAAAACGGCAGAAAGGATTCTCGTTTGGGTATCATATTTACGAAAATTAGAAGGTAATCCAAGCACATTTCCTAATAATAAGCCCCCTAAAAGGCCACCGATATGTCCCCAAATATCGACGGAACGATCAAAAATACTAAAGAGAAAACTCATGGCAATAAACAAAGTAAACTGTCTTACCATAGCTTGTATGGCTCGATTGTCTTTAAAATGAATTCCCAAAACGACAAAGGCACCAAAAAGTCCAAATAACGAAGTACTTGAACCAGCGGATTGAATACCGATTTGGTTCAAAGCAAAACTCATTAAATTCCCTAAGATGCCACTTATCAAATAAATGGCTGCAAAACGCAGATGACCATAAACAGCCTCTACTTGTTCTCCCATAAAGTAAAGGACTACCGAATTGACCGCAAAATGCATCAATCCATAATGAATAAATATCGGCGTAATCAAACGCCAATATTCATGATAATAAGCGACCAAAGGACCAAACATCGATCCCCGGCTTTCAATATTCAGACCTGGAAAAAGATAAGCCAGTAAAAAAACAACAATTTGAATACCTAGAAAAAAATAGGTCATGTAAGGTTTTCTTTGCCATCTTTTTAAACGATAGTCATTCACTGATCAGCTCCCCTTTCTAGTCGGTCGGTAAATATTTTTTGAATTGGAAAGTCAAATTCTTCTGGTTGCCAATCATTATCAAGTTGCTCACTAAAAACTAAGCTACACGTCTTTTGTCCATATTTTTCGAGAAAACGATCATAAAAACCACCACCATATCCAATTCGATACCCTTCTTTAGAAAATATCAAACCAGGAACAATCAATAAGTCAATTTCTTCTTTAGGAACAAATTTATTTGTGATCGGCTCTTCGATAGTAAAAGCCATTTGCTTATATTCTGTATGATCATCCACTTCATAAAAAGCTAATTGACGCCCCGGTAAGCTTTTAGGGATCAAGACTATTTTACCTTCTTCAAGTGCTCGTTTCTGGAGCCATTTTGTATCAAACTCAGCAGGCAACGACCGATACATACCGATGACTTTCGCCTCTTTCCAAATCTGCGATGCCACTAATAAGCAACGGATGATTCGTTCTTTTTCAAGTTTTTTATTCGATTCCTTTTGAAGAGCTTCTAAACGCTCGATTCCATTTTTTCGCAATTCATTTTTATCCATTTCTTCACTTCCTAAACTAATAAACACTATTTTTTTAAACGAAAAGACGAAACATTCTTCTATTCTACCATTTAAACCCTCTAATGAATAGGGGGAAACCTCTCCCTATGCGCCTCAAATATTTTATTTTTAAACCAATCAAATAAACTCGAGATAAATTTTGTGTAACGTAACGATTGATTTGCGTTATCGCCGTAAAATATAATATGAATCACTCTCAGTTTCTACATTAGTGGTCACTGAGAGGTTTAAGCTTAAAAGCCATGATGAGATTCACGATGAATCAAGGACGTCATTTTTTAGTCTACATTGTACACAATGACAGATGTGAACAATCGCGGTCTCATGGTCAAAAACAACAGACAAAATCGTATGGTCTAGCCGTGTTGGGTAAATTTTACAGTGGAGAGTACCCGTCAAGTAATATTACTTAACAAAATTACACAAAAAGGTAGATTTATAAGACCAAGCATGGTATGATATTTAAGTCTGAGAAATGTCTTAGAGTATCCTAAAGTTATGGGAGGGAAAAACATGCGTGTAAATATCACTTTAGAATGCACTTCTTGTAAAGAACGTAATTATTTAACGAGCAAAAACAAACGGAATCATCCAGATCGTTTGGAAAAAATGAAATATTGTCCACGTGAACGTAAAGTAACGTTGCATCGTGAAACAAAATAATCGTCAAAAAAGGTACTCGGGATTACTCCTGAGTACCTTTTTTATTTTTCATATTGGGATTTACCAGTAGCATAGTCAATCGTGTAGTTATCTTGAACATTGTACAAAAAAACATGAATTTCAAGTTTTTTATCTTCTACACTTTTCGCTTCAAATTCTACACCTCTGGGAACTAATTCATCTTCTTTAAAATAAGGCCTCACTCGAAAACGGACGTGATTTCCTGTTTCTTTCAGATAATTTGCTACTTTTTCTTCGTAAATTGTCATGTTGGATTGATTCATCTGTTGGGTTCCGGTAAATAAATTTAGCCAATTATCATTTTCTCCTGTAAATCGATAAGCAATCAAATGGGAGCGATTATACAACCAATCTCCGTTTTTCATCTTTTTTTGTTTCCAACCAGAAGGCTTTACATTGGAAATGTCACTCCTTTTTTCGGTCGGCATCATTTCTTTTTGTAACATGGCATTAGCAGCTCCAACACGATTATACTTGTCTAAGGGCGTAAAAGTCTGCCAAGTTCCCTCAGCTAAGGATAACTCACTGGAGTCAAAGCCAGTCTGATTATTATTGATTGTAACAATGTCATGAGTCCCATCATATTCAGGTAAATCTTCAAGATGATTATAATCCACTAAACCAGAATCGTCTAAATCAAAAATATCTACAATGGAAGATAAATCGGAAGTATCGAGTTTAGAAAGATCAATTTTTCCTGAACTAACAGTAAAAACCAATAAAACAATTAGGGAGTAAAGAATTGCTTTGGAGCTTTTTTGCGGGGTTTGATTTTTCTTGGGCATTTTAATTCTCTTTCTAGTTCAAAAATAACGAGGATCCACCGAAGGATCCTCGCCGATACTCATTACAATTTATCTGAATAAATATCATCTACTTTTTTATTCGGATCGATTACAATGTACAAGCATTTATTTTCTTCACTAATTTTTGTTGATTGATAAAGATTGTCTAAGCCTTCAGAAGTTTTATCTTTATATGGGAAATAAACGCGATCAGGCGTCCCGGTATGATAGTTGATATCCATATATTCGATATCTTCATATTTCACTGCTCTGGCAAACATTCCTAATTCTAATCCACCAAGATTGATATCTTGTGTTGCCACGTGGTCTCCTTCGGGATAAACTTCAATTTTAAACGCTTCACATGGATGAATTTCAACAAACTCTCCTCCATTGATCCGTCCAAAACTTGTACTTACTTGCTTAATCCATAAATCGCCAATATGACGTCTGTCAACGGTCCAAGTTTCACCGTTTCTAAAATAAAATTTTAAACTTGACATAACTTTTGACATACAAAACGCTCCCATCCTAATTATTATTAACTATTTTCCTACACATTTAGTTTACCATATTCAAAACAAACCGTAAACGAAACATTAACTTTTACTGAGAAGAGTTTGCGTATAGGACAACAAGTCCTGTTTTTGATTTGGCAATTGACGCTCGAGTACTTTTTTCTCACAGGCCTCTAAACTGGATTTTATCCAACTGCCAGGTTTCTGTTGAAAAAATTGCAATAAATCATTCCCATTAATAGCTAACTGTGAAAGATTTTTGATGGGAAGTGCCTCGTATTTTTTTTCTACTCTTTCTAATTGACTTGTTTTCTGATAATAAGGAAGTAATTCTTCAACCAGAAGCGCTTGTTTTAGTCCCAAGTCGTACAATGTTTTCGGTTGAAAAAAGCCTTCTTTTCGCTCTTGTAAACCAGATAAAACAGCTTGAACAGTACGAATTCTTTCATTAGAACATTTCCAAGCTTTTAGAAAAGAACGAACTTGTTTTGGTGAAATCTGTAAAGTATCCAGCAAAAGTACCCAAGCTTGAGTTTCCTCTTTTATTCTAGGTCCTTTTAATTCAGCAAACTTTTCTAATTCTTTCAAATAGCCTGCCAATCCAGGACAATATTGATAGCACTGGCTAGCAAGTAACATCTCTAGGCCTAGGTTACGAAATTCCCCCAATAATAATTTTACAAATTCAATCGTAATTCGTTCCACTGATATTTTTTCTAGTAAGTTATGGTTTTCTTTTATTGCTTCAAAAGTAGTAGGTTCTAACTCAAAACCTAGTTGACTGACAAAACGCAAGCCACGCATCATTCGCAAGGCATCTTCATGAAATCGTTCATGCGGATCACCAACAGCTCGTAATATTTTGTTTTGCAAATCAGTTAAGCCATTAAATAAATCAATCACTGTTCCTTTTTTATTTAAAGCCAAGGCATTGATAGTAAAATCACGTCGTTTAAGATCTTCTTCAAGAGAGCGGACAAATTGAACGTCATCAGGACGACGAAAGTCTTGGTAGGTCGACTCAGTTCTAAAAGTGGTAATTTCATATTGTTCCCCTTCTGAAAGAACTAAAACAGTCCCATGTTCAATACCAATGTCGATTGTTTTCGGAAAAATAGCTTTGACTTCTGCTGGAAAAGCGCTAGTAGCGATATCAACATCATGAATTTTTTGATGCAACAAAATATCACGTACACTCCCCCCAACAAAATAAGCTTCAAAACCCGCTTGTTCTAGTTTGTTGATAATTGGACGTGCCTTTATATATTCCTGCGGCATTTTTTTTACTTGCACTTTTTTCACCTGCTTTATTGTAACGTTATTCTTCTTTTTTCCCATCCACTCGTTCGAATCGATAAGAATCGCGTGTATTAAATTTCGCCATATTTTTTTCAAAGGCTTGGGTAAGATCAATTCCCAAAGAGTTTGCCATAATCATAGTGACAAATAAAACGTCTCCTAATTCTTCTTCGACGCTAACTATTTCTTCACTTGCCTTTTTAGGTTTTTCACCATAGTAATGATTGATTTCACGTGCCAATTCACCAACTTCTTCTGTCAAACGCGCCATTTGTGCCAAGGGACTAAAATACCCTGTTTTAAACTGACGTATGTAGTCATCCACTTCTTTTTGCATTGCTATTAAAGTATAGTCTTTTTTCAATTCTATCACCTCAACTTTTCCATGTTAATAGTACCAAAAAAAAGAGAACTTTCCTAGAAAAGAATGATTGAGAATACTCACATTCCATGCTACATTAGAAAATAGAGAAACTGATTTGTTAGAAAAACAATGAATTTGAATACATTCTAATTTGGATAAATAAAAGCAATGAATAAGGAGTGGCTTATGCAAGAAAAAATAACCCCAAAAATAATTCGCGACATCTTTATTATTATTATAGGAACAGCTATCTTCTGTTTCGGAATCGTTTATTTCAATATTCCCAATGATCTTGCCGAAGGAGGAGCAACAGGAATCACACTGATTTTACGCGCTCTTTTTGGTATTGATCCTGCTATTTCGACGTTAGTGATAAATATTCCTTTAATACTTCTTGGAGGACGTATTTTAGGAAAACAATCATTTTACTATACCATCCTCGGAACTTTAGGTGTTTCCTTTTGGCTTTCTGTTTGGCAACGAATCCCTATTGTAATTGACTTGAATCATGACTTACTATTAGTTTCTATTATCGGTGGTATTATTGCCGGTTTTGGTAGTGGACTAATTTATCGCGTGGGTGGTACTACTGGTGGAACGGATATTTTAGCGCGTATCGTTGAAAAAAACACCGGTATTTCGGTTGGTCGTGCTCAATTAATGTTTGATACCTTCGTTTTAGTTCTTTCACTTACTTATATTGATCTGTCGAAAATGTTGTACACTTTGATTTATATCTACATTTTTTCACGTCTTGTCGATTCTGTCGTTGACGGTGGCTATTCAGCAAAAGGAATCATCATTGTTTCTGAAAAAAGTCAGCAAATTGCCCCGCTATTAATTGAAGAATTAGATCGTGGCTTAACCTATCTAAAAGGCGAAGGTGGTTTTTCCAATGAGGATAAAAAAATTATCTATATAGTTGTTACCCCTCGTGAAATATCAACAATTAAACAAATTGTTGATCAAATAGATCCAAAAGCATTTATCAATGTTTTAAATGTTCATGAAGTACAAGGAGAAGGATTTAGTTATCTACGTCCTAAACGAAAACGACACTTAAAATAATAAATAAAGCGATGACTTTCCAAGCAATTACTGGAAAATCATCGCTTATTTTTTTAAAAGGAGGCAGGCGTACTCTCTTTTAATAAGTAATTTACTTCTTTTGATAAAAGTAAAAATTGTTCTTGATCTTCCTCCTCTAGGGCTTGATCAATTTTTTGATAAAGGTCCTTTAATTTTTCTTGGGAGTCTTGCCAGGAAAAGTAATGCTCAAAACGTTCAACAATTTCTTGATCAATCGTATCGTTCCAGCGATAATAAGGATTATCCTCTAAGACGCCTAAATAAAGATCATTATTCCAAGCATTTGGAAATAGGCATTCTAGATATAAAGGGTGTTCCCAGTTCAGTCGGATTTCATGAAAAACTTGGTCGGTATCAGTGAATTTTTTCCCATCAAGAAATAACGCTAAAGGATCATCGCCATATTTTCTACATTGGATAGAAATACCACGTGGCGTTTTTTCAGCATTTTCAACAAAATGAATATGCGTCAAAATAGCTTCATGATCGGCAAGATAATTTAATAACCAAGAAACTTCTCTTCTAGAAAAGGAAAGATGGGTTACAAACCAATTTAAAAATCGTTTTTTATCTAACAGACTGATCATTTGCAATTCCTACCTTTCTTTCAGATCTTCTAAAATGGATAGAACTTCTAAATCTCCTGGTTCATGTTCTAAATAATGGGTCAAAAGAGTTAAAGATTCTTGCAGTTGCCCTTCCTCTCGTAAAAAAATTCCGTACTCTTTCATAAAGTCAGGCTCGTGAGCCAATGCAACATTTGCCTCTTCGTAGTATCTTTTGGCTTGCTCGTATTCTTCTAGTTCATTATAGGCATGAGCCAAGTTCCAAGCAGCATAAGGATTATCCAACACGTCAGGTGTATCCAGACAATCGATTACCTCTTCAAACCGTTCTTCATTTAGATATAAATCACTTAATAAAAGTAGGGTTTTTTCCTCTTTCTCCCCAACTTTTAAAGCTTCTTGCAAGAATTCTTCAGCTTTTTTAGGGTCATGCAAACGATAGCTATTTTCAGAGGCAAAATGATAAAAATCTACCTGATATGGATTTTCATGTATTCCTTCTTCAATAACCAATTGTGCCTCCTCTAGAAGTTCTTCTTCTTGTAAACTTTCCGCTAAGTACAAATACAAGGCTTGATATTGAGGATTTTGTTCTCGTAATTGTTTTAAATAAAAAATCGTTTTATCATTTTCTTTTAGTTGGCGATAAACTAGTGCGAGTTGGAATAAGAGATCATCGGACTGATTTTTTTCCAAGGCTTTTTCCAAAATTTGAACGGCTTCTTCAAATTTCCCTTGCATGGTCAAAGCAGTCCCGATTCTTTCTGTTATTGAGATTCCTGAAAAAGTATCAACACCTTCTAATAACAACTGTTGATACAAACCTTCTGCTTCAGAAAAGCGATCCATTGAAAAATATAGTTCGGCCAGAGCAAATTGAATCAACGGTTCTTCGGGAATAATTCGCGCTGCTTCCAGAAGTTTATTCTCACTTACTTCAGGTATTCCTAATACTTGGTAAAGATCTGCTAATAACAATAAAGCTTCTGGATAGCGTTCATCTTCTTTGGGAACCGTCTCTAATAAGTCAAAAGCTGTCTCAATTTGATCATTTTCAATAGCAATTTCTGCTAAGGGAAGATTATATACAATACTAGTTGTGTCTTTATTTTTTAATGTTTCAAAAACTTGTTGCGCTTCTTCTAAAAAGCCAATCGATAAAAGTTCTTCGCCTAAAGCTTCTAATACCTCTAGGTCATCATTTTCTAAAGCTTGTGTTAATTCTAATTGTGCTTGAGCAAGGTCTTCTTTTTCAAGTGCCTGCAACATTTTTTCACTATGTGTCATGATAATTCCCTCAAATCTTAGAACAAATTTTTTGATAATTTTTTGCAGCTTGTAACAAGTCTCTTTCTGAAGCTCGTTTGCTTTCACCTATTGTACCTATTTTTTCTAAAGTGACAAGTTCTTTGTCTTTTTCTTGCAACTTTAACACATTTTGCAAATATTCGGCAAGAGAGATCTGCCGAGGTAAAAAAATAGGAAAACCTAATCTATGTAACCACTTCAGGAAATTTTCTATTTGAAAATCTTCTATACTCCATTGAATCGCCCAAAAAAGATGAAACAATAAACCGAAAAAGCGTTTCATACTTTCTGATAACAAATGTCCATTTTCAGTTAGATAAAAGGCTGTCTCAAAAATTTTCCCAAAGTTTGATATCTCTTCTTCAAAGTTTTGATAAAATATCGTCACTGGCTCAACCAGTGCAGTAAATGCAGTATTTTCTAATTGTTTTTTTGAGGGAAAGTTTCTATAAAGAGTCTGTAAAAATGTATAATCACAGACAATTCCCGTTCGAATAAACATTTGTAAGTCGACAAGTTTTCCATCCACTTGTCTTTGAACAATGGTTTGATCCAAAAAAATTCTGTTTGCTAATACTTTGGTAGTCATCATCATTTCCGTTGGTTTTCCAAAAATTGAACAAGTTGACACTAACGCTTGACTATAAGCTCTTAATGACACAGGAATCACCCAAAAATGACTCTTAATAGCGGTATTTCTATGGAGAAAACCAGTCAGTTGAATAACACCTTCATTACCGAAAGCAAGAAATAAATGGTCCTCATTGCTAGAAAAACGGTTTAAAAAGCGTAAAGCATCCATTAGCTCTTGTATCGTGTTACTGTAGACAAGATTGGTACAAACATACCAGTCAATAGATGCCTTCGAAAACAGTCTTTGCAATTTTTCGAAAAAGCGCTCATAATAACGCTGATTGGTAAAAATAATAATATGTTTTCCAGCATAGTCTTTTTCTTGAATACTATTTGCTAAAATCTCGCCGTAATTAATCAGTGTTTTTTCTTGATAGGTTCGTTGCATGACGATTCCCTCATTTTCATCATTTTAAAAAACAAAACTGCTATGTACTATTAATCTGTAAAAGAAACGAATGGGAACCCTACATACTACAGGGTTCCCAAGTCATTTTATTTTACTGCATCTTTAAGTGCTTTTCCTGGTTTGAAGGCTGGTACCTTGCTTGCAGGGATTTGGATTTCTTCACCTGTTTGTGGGTTACGGCCTTTTCTTGCAGCACGTGAACGTACTTCAAAGTTCCCAAAACCAATCAATTGAACTTTTTCGCCGTTAGCTAAAGATTCTTGAATCGTTGAGAATACAGTATCAACTGCTGTAGTTGCATCTTTTTTAGTTAAATTTGTAGCTGCTGCAACTTTTTCGATAATTTCTGCTTTATTTGCCATGGATGGATTCACCTCCCTAAAAATGTGATGTTCTACATCATATACAAGCTCTTGAACATGTTTCAAGACCTGTATGAAATATTGATTCATATCCATCAATATTCTGATATTACGTTATCACAAGAACCCTACAATATCAAGGATTTTCGCACTTTTTAATGGCTTTTTTTGGTTTTTTTCGAATTTTTTCGAATTTATTCTTAGATAAGCAAATTTCGTTGTAAAAAGTACCTTGCTATGGTAAAATCTATTATTTTCGTCTTCTAGCTATAATTCGAATTGGTGTCCCATCAAAGTTAAAGGCTGCTCTAATTTGATTTTCTAAAAAACGAGCATAAGAAAAATGCATCAGTTCTTCTTCGTTTACAAAAACAACAAACGTGGGTGGTTTAACAGAAACTTGTGTCGCATAAAATATTTTCAGACGTTTCCCCTTATCTGTTGGTGTCGGATTAACAGCAACAGCATCCATAATCACTTCATTTAAGACAGCAGAAGAAATACGTAAATTTTGGCCTTCACTAACTTTTTCAATCAAATCTGGTAGTTGTTTTAATCGTTGTTTTGTAACTGCGGAAACAAAGAGAATGGGCGCGTAATCTAAATACAAAAACTCATTACGTATTTTTGTTTCAAATTCATGCATGGTATTCGTATCTTTTTTTAATAGATCCCATTTATTTACAACGATAATAATCCCACGACCTGCTTCATGAGCATATCCAGCTATTTTTTTATCCTGCTCCCGAATTCCTTCTTCCGCATTTAAGACTACAAGAATGATATCCGAACGATCGATTGCACGCATCGCCCGCATAACGCTGTACTTTTCAGTGGTTTCGTAAACTTTCCCACGTTTTCTCATACCGGCTGTATCAATCATGGTAAACTTTTGTCCACTATCACTAACAAATTGCGTATCGATGGCATCGCGAGTTGTTCCTTCTATTTCAGAAACAATCACACGTTCTTCGCCCAAAATAGCATTAATCAAGGAAGATTTACCAACATTAGGACGTCCAATTAAACTAAATCGAATGACATCTTCTTCGTTCTCTTCTTTTTCTTCTGGAAAATGTTTGATTACTTCATCTAATAAGTCACCAAGTCCTAAGCCATGACTACCTGAAAGTGGGAAAGGATCACCTAAACCTAAACTATAAAAGCCATAGATATCAGCTCTCATTTCAGGATTATCCACTTTATTTACCGCTAAAATAACCGGTTTGTTACTTCTATAAAGAATGTGAGCCACTAATTCATCAGCATCTGTAATTCCTTCTTTTGCACTAACGATAAATAAAATCACATCTGCTTCTTCAATTGCAATTTCTGCTTGGTATTTGATCTGATCCATAAAAGGTTCATCACCTAAATCGATGCCCCCTGTATCAATAATATGAAATTGTTGATTCAACCATTCACCTGTCGCATAAATACGATCACGTGTCACTCCTGGAGTATCTTCCACGATCGAAATACGTTCACCAGCAATACGATTAAAAATTGTCGATTTACCGACATTGGGACGACCGACGATGGCCATTGTTGGAATTGCCATGATTTTCCTCCATTCTAATAAATAAAAATAATTCTCTTGATAAGATTAATCAACAAGTAAAAAGCACTTGTCAATTCTGACCTTTCCTAGTTTACCCAAAGCAGCAACAACATGCAAGTACCAATTGATTAAGTTTTTTCTCTAGCTTCTTTACGTTTCCATTCATAGCTAATTTTTTTCGATCAAGGTTTTACTACACTAATGAGTCTACTAATGTCAGCCATAGGACCAATCTGAGGCAATAGTCTGAGATTTTTCAAGTTTCAAATAGAAACTAGACGCTAAACATCGAGGCTTTGTAATTCACATTTGCTACTCTTTCACAGTTGACTTTCGTCTATCACCAAGTGAAGTGCCTGATTCAACCGTGAATTGTAACTCCTTAGCATTTTAGTGAACATTTATTTTTTAAAAGTTGCCAAACGAAAAAGAGCTAGAAAACATCGCTTTGTTTCCCAGCTCTTTGGTAAAAGAATCATGCAGTGACAAGCTTTTATTAGCTTATACTCCTTACTCATTATCTTCGTCTTGTTCTTGTTCCTTTAAAGCCTCACCTAAGATATCGCCCATCGTAAAGCCGGTATTTTCTTCTGAATCTTCATAAGTATCAGTAGCAGGTTGTACTTTCTCTTCTGATTCAGGTTTTTCTTCCAAAGCTTTGATACTTAGCGCGATGCGATGATCTTCTGGGTTTACATCCAACACTTTAACTTGGATTGTATCTCCTTCTGTCAATACTTCATGAGGAGTTGCAATATGTTTGTGTGAAATTTGTGAAATATGAACCAATCCTTCCACACCAGGAAATACTTCGACAAAGGCTCCAAAGCTAGTTAGACGTTTTACAGTTCCTTCTAACACACTACCAACAGGCGCTTTGTCTTCAATATCTTCCCAAGGTCCAGGGAGAGTATCTTTAATCGATAAGGATACACGTTCGCGATCTGGGTCTACTGATAAAACAGCAACATTTACAGTTTGGCCCACTTTTAATACATCGCTTGGTTTGCCTACATGAGTATGTGAGATTTCAGAAACATGGACGAGTCCATCGATTCCGCCAAGGTCTACAAAAGCACCAAAATCTGTCAAACGTGCTACTTTTCCTTCAACAACATCGCCTTCGTGAAGAGTAGAAAGAACTTCAGCTCTTTGTTGTTCTTTTTCTGCTTCCACAATCGCTTTATGAGAAAGAATCAAACGATTTTCAGAAGGTTCAATTTCAATAATTTTAAAGGTCAATGTTTGTCCTTTATATTCATCAAAATTTTCTACAAAATGGTCTTCTACCATAGAAGCAGGTACAAAGCCACGTACACCTACATCTACCACGAGCCCACCTTTCACAACATTTGTTACAGGAGCTTCAATAACTTTTCCTTCTTGATAATCTTTTTCAATATCTTCCCAAACTTTTTTCGCATCTAAGCGACGTTTAGAAAGGAGATAGCTTCCATTTTCTTTGTCTTTACCTATTGTAGAGATGACAACTACTTCAAGAACATCGCCAACCTTGACCAAGTCATGAATATCTTCTGTGTGCCCTGTAGAAAGTTCTTTTAAAGGAACTACCCCTTCAACACCTGCACCTTCGATTCCTAAAATGGCTTGTTTATCTTCAATGGCTAAAACTTCACCTTTGACGATATCGCCAATTTTCACTTCTGGAACATTGCTTAAAGCAGCTTCCATTGATTCATTGGCATTTTCAGTTTTCTTGTTTTCAATTTCTGTCATTCCATATGTCCTCCTAACCAACAATTGTTTTGAACTTACACTACATATAATAGTTTATGCTATTCTTAACAAAAAATAAAGCGATTACCGCTTATTTTCATAAAAAAATGCATTTTTTCATCAATAAACGACAATTCAGTAGAAAATTACTGTAAAAATAATCATTTATGATTTTTTTAAAAAATTGAACTTATCTTTTCTGATCAATTACTTTTTTTATGGCAGTTACCACTTCTGAGATTGTCATTCCTGTGGTATCGATTAAAATGGCATCTTCAGCTTGTTTCAAGGGAGAATCTTGCCGATTAGAATCCAGATAGTCTCTTTGTTCGATTTCTTTTTTCAACACATCAAAATCTTCCTGGATCCCTTTTCCCAGATTTTCTTTAAAGCGACGTTTTGCTCGTTCTGTAGCACTGGCTACTAAAAATATTTTAACCTCTGCCTCAGGTAAAACGACCGTACCAATATCTCTACCATCCATTACAACACCACCAAATTTGGCGATTTCTTGTTGCTGTTGAACGAGTTTTTTTCGAACTTTAGAAAAAGCTGAGACTTCAGAGACATTATTTGTCACTGCTACTTCTCGGATTTTATCAGTGATATCTTCTCCATCACAAATGACCAATTGGCCTTTTGTTGTAGATTGAAAACTAATCGGATAACGTTCGATCAATTCCGTTAGTTTTTTCTCATCACTAAAAGATATGTGATGTTTTAAAGCCAAGTACGTAATGCTACGATACATCGCCCCAGTGTCAGTATAGATGTACCCCAAATCGTTGGCTAAAATTTTAGCCACTGTACTCTTTCCTGATGAAGCTGGACCATCGATAGCAATATTTATCTTTCCCACATTCATTCTCCTCGTTTGAATAAATCAATCGGTGATCTATTCTATTTTCCTAGCCTTTTCTCCAATTCATCCTCTTATTTGATTCTCAATTGGTCACCAGGATTAAGGTGAAAATCATCTGGATTAATCCCATTTAATTGATATAACGTTTCAAGTGAAATACCATTTCGTTCAGCCACTTGTTGTGGTCCCTCACCGTCTAAAACAGTCGTATATTCTTGTTGATTTTGCTCTTGGTTTTGATCAACATCTTCTTGATTGTCTTCTGCTTCTTGGTTATTTTCGTTCTCATTTTCTTCTGGTGCTTGTGATTCTTCAGGTTCCGATTCACTTTCAGAAGTGGATGTAGATGTTTCCGATGTTGAACTTACCGTAGAAGATTCTTCTGTAGAAGTGCTACTTGAAACCATTGTAGACGATTCTGTTGTACTTGTGGAACTAGCGCTACCCGTTTGGTTGTTTCGATTCATTACCCAAATACTAGCTACTGTTGGAACCGCGACAATTAAAACTAATAAAATTAGGATCAACGTTAAAAAGGTACTGTTGCCCCTTTTTTGTTTGTGTTGCTCAGAGCGACTCATATTTTCCTCGCCCTCAGTATCATAAATTGGTTGTTCCCATGGCTCTTCTGATTGGTTCTTGTTCTTTTTGCTCAATTTTATGACCTCCCACATACTCTCCGATGTATTATACCATAAGATAGTAAAATCTGTCTTGAAAAATCCCTATCAATTTTCAGTTTTAAACAATTTTAGTAAAATCTCTTGCCAAGCTAGGTTTTCATTCACAACTTGCTTTTCTCCCACTGTTTTTTCTATTAATTTGGCACCATGAAAATCACAACAATTCTCAGGATTTTTCGTTTGTTTTTCCTGAAAATAGGTCATCAAAAAATGGCGGTGACAACCTTTATCTTTGATATAGTCTAGCATTTGCATTAACTTTTTATATTTTTGTTCTTCATTGACTTCTAATCGTTGTCTAAATGTTGCCATTCCTTCCAAACGACCTTGTTCAAGCCACTTTTGCTGAATGTCTTCTTTATTGATGGTTCTTCCATTGCCAAGGGCGGTTTCAAACATTTGCCGTTGTTGCTTTGTTTTTTGTTGAAAATAATAATGAATTTTTTCGTCTCCCTCTTTATATAGCAAAATTGCATCACTTAAAGAACCATCTCTTCCCGCTCGACCAATTTCTTGTAAATAATTTTCTAACGAGTCTGGTAGATCGTAATGAATGATACGACAGATATTTCCTTTATCAATTCCCATTCCAAAAGCATTTGTGGCAATTAGAAATTGCAATTGATCGTCATTAAATTGTTTTTGAAGCATGCGTCGTTGATTACTCGTCAATCCTCCGTGATAAAAGCCCAGAGAAAAGTCATTTTTTAAAGAAGAATAAAGGGTTTCTACTTGTTTACGTGTGGCACAATAAATCAATCCCGGCCCAGGACATTTTTCCATAAGCTCTCTTAAATCCTCATACTTACTAGCTGTTTGATGAACAAATAAGGCAATATTGGGACGGTCCATCGAATAGACAATTTCATTGGCGTCTTGTGTTAACAATAATTGTAAAATTTCATGTTTCACCTTTTTAGTCGCACTTCCTGTCAGTGCCAAAGTCAACGGGGAACCTAATTTTTCTTTTATGAGGCCTAAATTTCGATATTCAGGTCGAAAGTCGATTCCCCACTGTGAGATACAATGAGCTTCATCAACAACAAATAAGGCAATTTTTTGCTTTCTTAATGTGTCAATGACCTTTTCTTGAACGAGCATTTCTGGACTTAAAAAAACAAACTTGTATTTTTTTAGATGCTGTAAAACAAATTCTTTCTCCGAATTTTGTAAGGTACTGTTTATAGCAATTGCTCTTTTTTCACCAAGCCTTAATAAAGAATCTACTTGGTCTTCCATCAAAGAAATCAATGGAGAAACAATTAAGACTAGGCCCTCTTTTAAATATCCTGTCATTTGATAGCAAAGACTTTTCCCTGTTCCCGTTGGTAATATAGCCAACGTGTCTTTACCTTCCATTAGCGAGGAAATAACTTCCTTTTGACCAGGGCGGAAATACTCATAATCAAAAAACTTCTTTAATTGTTCTTCTAGCATGCCTTATGTCCTTTCTCATAGATTTGATACAGTCTTAATTCTAAAAATGGCAAATCTGTTTTCTCGAGAATTTTTTTATAAGGAATATTCCAAGATTTTTTCGGTAATTTTTCCATTTTTCCCCATTGGTCTTTGGAAATGAATTGATCAAAGGGAAAATTCGGATCTTGAAGCGACCATTCGATTAAATGGTCTTGAATCGTTCCTGGCTTTAAATGACGAAGTTGAACCAATTCTTTCATGGTATGACCTTGTTTGCTCAATTGAAGCGTCTTTAGCATACTTTGTCCTTTATTTGCTATCAACAAATTACGCAAAAAGTGATAGAGTAAAAAATCGCGTTGGTTTGTCAACTCCTGCAAAAAAAGATGAATGGCATCGGCAAAATAGAGTTGGGCCCAAGGTGTTTTTTGATAATTTTCCGAAACTAATTGAAAGTAAACTTGACCATTTTGATTGAAACCTGTCAATGTGCTTGCTAAAAAATCCGCCTTTTCTTGAGAAATATTCTCAAAAAGATGTTGCATTTCATGATAAAGTATTTGAGAAATTTCTTCTCTATTTTCAACAATCACCTGCCGCACGGGCTCAGTATATAATGGACTAGTCTCTATCGGTTGATAGTTTTTTGTCTTGTCTAAATTAGAAACAGCTTGAACCAACAATTGTACTGATCGCCAACAATTTTCATAGGTTTTTCCGTATCTAAAGAAATCGAGATTTTTTAAATCTGACAAGCGATTCGTCTGATCTTCTTTGTCTAAAATTTGCATTTGCCAATTTTCATCGATTCTAAGCTTTCCTTTGCTTTTCAAAGTTTTAAGTATTTTAAAAAAAGCGTCTTTCTTCAGAGTTGGGAACGCTGAAAAATAGGCTAGTAAATCATGAAAATAAGCATAAGAAAGTACCGAACTCGTTTTTTTACCTGCCAAGATCTGATAAACAGTCGTGGCCTTCAGCTTGTCATTTTGAGCGAATAAGTCTAAAATAAAATCATCCATTATTAACCTCCAGAAAGTGAGTGAACCAATTGTCCAAACGTTGCAAACTCGTAAAAAACCGCTGCATTGCTTGTGGTCTATGTGCGATACAGGCTCCAAATATTTTTGATTATGATGAAGACGGTCTTGTTTTATTTGCCCAAGAACCAGAAGCAAGTCAACAGTTTATTGCTCCTGATGAACAAGAAGCTGTCTTAGCCGCTTATAAAAAATGTCCAGTTCGCGCTATCCTTTTGGAACATTGATTCTTTTCAAATGAAAGATACGCAAAAATAGTCTACTTCTTCTTTTATTTATGATAAGGATAACAGATTTACAAAAAACAAAAAAGACATCCTCACTTAAAAAAAGGATGTCTTTATTTTTATCTCATTTAATTTTTTAGATTCGTGTGAATATGCGGATTAGAAACATTTTTTTTACTTTGTAACCAAGGTAAAAGTTTGGCATGCAAAACTAGAAACACACCACTAACGATTGTTCCTTTGATTAAATTAAAAGGTAAAATACCAATCATGACATAACTAGCTAAAGACATACCTAAAAATTGATCCGCACTAATTTGGAAAAACTTCAAATAAAGCGGCGTAATTACCAAATAATTAGCTAAACTCATAAACACGCTCATAGCAATAATTCCCATTACCAAACCTAATACCTTATTTTTCATAGTATTCTTTTTATTAAAAAACAAATAAACAGGATAGGTAAAGACAAGCGTTGCTAAAAAACTAGCCATATCTCCTACTAGATTTTGCGGTGTTAAACCTGTAGTAATCAGATGTAAAAATGAGCGAATAAAGGCTGTTGAAATCCCTGCAGCCGGTCCAAATAAAAACATACTGAGCATCACCGGAATATCAGAAAAATCGATCTTTAGAAAGCTAAAGGCAGGCATGATCGGAATAGCTACATATTGCAAAACCAAGCCCATCGCCGCAAACATTGAAACAGAAACCATTTTTTGTACTTTGTTGTTCTTCATATAAATCCTCCTAAGTGTAAGGATTCCTCTTCAAACGAACTTATTTAATTTCCTTTTTAAGCATAAAAACACCCTATTTCTCAGGAGAAATAGGGTATCTGAAAGCTATAAATAGGCATATCAAATACGTCCTATCTTCTTTATCCAGACTTTACTGTCGGTATCGGAATTGCACCGAATCAACCATTTCTACAAATGGGTCGTGGACTTTTACCACCGGTCGGGAATTACACCCTGCCCCTGAAGACGAACCTTGATTTTTTAAGTACATCTTTATTATACCTTTTTTTTAAAAGACTTCAAGAAATAAATCTTGAAGTCAGTTAACCGTGATTAGTAACAATTAACAAAAACGATTTATTTGCTAGTTGTTTTCTATTTTCTTAGTCTTTGATTCCTACTAATAGTTGGCTGACCTCTTTTTTAGTCAATGGGCGGTATTCTCCTGAATGTAAGTTTCCAAGAGTCAGTATGCCATATTTTTCTCGTTTTAATTTTTGGACAGGAAGCTCCACTGATTCGAGCATTTTTTTCACCTGATGATTATGACCTTCATGAATTGTTAACTCGACAATACTCGTTTGTGATTTTTTATCCGTGGATAAAATAGCATATTTTGCAGGTGAAAAAGTTTCTCCTTTTATATGCATCTTTTTTGTCAATGGCGATAGTTTTTCTTTTGTGGCTACTCCAATTACTTTGGCTACATAAACCTTATCCACTTCATGTTTGGGATGCGCTAATTTTTGAGCAAATTCACCGTCATTAGTCATAATCAAAAGTCCAGAAGCATCATAATCAAGTCTACCTACTGGATAAATACGTTCAGGTATTTGTGTAAAATAATCGGTCACTACCGCACGATTTTTATTATCGGAAACTGCACAAATAACGCCACGTGGTTTATAAAATAAATAATAAACCGGCTCTTCTTTATAAATTGGCACATCATCGACTTCAATGCGTTCTTTACCACTGACTTGTGTCCCCAATTCAGTAACAATAGCGCCATCAACTTTCACTCGTCCATCTGTTATCATTTTTTCTGCTTTTCTGCGCGAGGTCACTCCTGCATGTGCAATGATTTTTTGCAATCTTTCCATCTTTTACTCATCCTCTTCTTTTGATTCATAGCGATCAAAAAATAGATCAACCGCTCCTTCTTCCAGTAAATCTTCTTCCATGGTTTGAATATCAGGAAGTTCTTTCATATCTTTTAGGCCAAAATAATCCATAAAATAAGTACTTGTTCCATATAAAATTGCTCTACCCGGACCATCTACGCGCCCTTTTTCTTCAATGAGGTGTCTGGCAACTAAAGTTTGAACTGCTCCTTGAGATTTAACGCCACGCACCGTATCAATTTCCGCTCTAGTAATTGGTTGCTTATAAGCAATGATTGATAGTGTTTCTAAACCAGCTTGAGATAAGCGATTGGCTGTTGGCGATTGCGCGTATTTTTTAATGACGGGAACCAGTTCTTTTTTGGTTGTTAAAATGATTTGGTCTCCCACTTCTAAAATATTTAAAGCCGAGTCGTCATTTTCTGCGTACTTTTTTTTCAACTCTTCGATCAATGATTGCGTTTGTGAATATTGTAAATTTAATAAAGATGTGAGTACTTCTACATGAATTCCCTCATCGCCAACAATAAAAAGAAGCGCTTCTAGTTCACTAAATTTTGTCATCTTCTTTGACTCCTATTTTCGAAAATAAAACAATCGTTTCGTAATTATGTTCTTGTTTGGTAGCTATTTTCCCATCACGCATCAATTCTAACATTGCCAAAAAAGTGATGACAACCTCTGATTTATTATACGTAATAAAAAAATCTTCTAGCGTACAATTTTGATGCAACTCAGCAAAAGATTGTATCTTAGCTTCAATAAATTGCATTTTTTCTTCAATACTTGTTTCATCTGCTGAGATAGTCGTTTTTAACACTTGACGCTTTTTCTTTTTTTCTAACATTTGATGAAAAGCTAAAAATAAATCGATTGTATTTAATTGATCTTTCGCTAGTTCTGTTTGTTCTTCTTTAAATTCGTCGATGTTCATTGGACCTTTTGTATAATACTGGCGACGTTCTTCTTCTTTTTCCGATAATTCTTCGGCAGCGTATTTATATTTCCGATATTCCACCAATTGAGCGACCAAAGAATCTCTAGGATCTTCTTCATAGTCCTCAACATTTTCGATATCTACTTCAGGGACCGGTAAAAGCATTTTACTTTTTATGGCCATCAAGGTCGCTGCCATTACTAAATATTCGCCTGCGATTTCCAACTCAAGATTTTCCATAGCATGAATGTAGCCCATATATTGTTCGGTCACTTCCGCTATCGGTATATCATAAATGTCAATTTCTAACGTTTTGCATAAATGTAGTAATAGATCTAACGGACCTTCAAAAGCATCTAATTTAATTTTGATTTCTTGCATCAGTTTCCCTTTCTAAAAGAAAATTCACTTCTCATGTACTTAAGCTCTGGGAAAATATTCTTTATAAACATCAGTCATTCGTTTTTTTGTCACGTGTGTATAAATTTGCGTAGTAGAAATATCGGCATGACCCAACAATTCCTGTACTGTTCTAAGGTCAGCACCATTTTCTAAAAGATGAGTTGCAAAACTATGTCGCAAGGTGTGCGGCGTCACATTCTTATGAATTCCTGCTTTTTGTACCACTTGTTTTAAATTTTTCCAAATACCTTGACGAGAAAGACCAGTGCCATGGTTATTTACAAATAAATGCTCTTCTTCTGGATGCTTTTTTGTCAATACCGGTCGAGCGAGTTCTAAATAACGACCAATCCAAGTAACTGCCAACTCTCCTAAAGGAACAATTCGTTCTTTATCGCCTTTTCCGACGGTTTGTAACAAGCCGATTTTTAAGTGAAGGTCATTCAATTTTAAATGAATCAGTTCACTTACCCTTAGTCCAGTCGCATACATCACTTCTAAAATGGCTCGATCTCTAAGTCCAAGTAATTTTGATGTATCGGGCGTTTCAATCAATTTTTCTACTTCATCTAAACTTAAAGTATCTGGTAGCTTTTGCGCTTTTTTAGGAGAATCAATGTGTTGCATAGGATCATGATCTGTGTATCTTTCTTGTCTCAGGTATTGATGGAAACGTCGCAAACTCGTAATCATCCGAGTAATCGTTGTGGCAGCAAGCTTCTCTTTTTTTAACTCTTGTAAAAAATCTAGAATGATATAACGATCCACCGCTTGCCAATCAGATATCTCTTTCTTTTTTAAAAAAGAGAGATACTTTTTTAAATCACGTTGATAACTACTTCGCGTATTTTCAGAGAGTCCTCGTTCAATCATTAAATAATGTAAATAATCAATGATTTGTTCTTCCATTTTCTCCCTCTTTTCAAAAAAAGCTTTTCATTGAAACTTTGCCTATCTATCATACCAAACTTAAAGGAAAATGAGAACAAGGAACTTATAAATTCATTTGCTAAAAAATTTGAGCATAAAAAAAATTGAAGTTCATCCTTCAATTTTTTCTTCTTTTCTTTTTTGTTGACAGCTGCGACAGATGCCATGAAAGGTCAGTCGATGATCTTTGACTTGAAAATGATAGCGATCTTCTACTATTTCTTCTACGCTTCCTAGTAAATCTTCATCAATTTCTTCAATCGAGCCACATTCTAGACATAACAGATGATGATGAAAATGTTTGGCGCCTTCTTTTCTAAGATCATAGCGGGAGACACCATCATCAAAACTAATTTTATCAACTACTTTTAATTCAGTCAGTATTTCCAACGTACGATAAACAGTAGCCAAACCTATGTCAGAATTTTTTTGTTTCACAAAAAAGAAAACTTCTTCAGCTGATAAATGATCTTTTTCTTTTTCTAACAAAACCAATACTGTAGCTTCTCGCTGTGGCGTCAGTTTGAAACCTGCATCGTGAAGTTTTTTTTTCGTTTTTTTAAGAGATTCTACCGTATTCATCGCTAGCTCCTTTTTAGAATTATTCTAATAAACATTTTTTAAAGTTCCGTCATTCCAATAATCATTATAAAGTAGTGCAATGAAATATACAAGTATTCTCAGTTAGATTTTCCAATCAAGCGAGTGTATCCCTCTTTTTGCTCAATTAAGCGTTGTTTCATTAAATGACCTAAAGCCCTTTTGAACTGTCCTTTACTAATGCCGAATTTTTGTTTGATTTCTTCAGGTGTTGATTTATCAGTATAAGGCATAGACTGGTCTGCTTCTCTTTCTAAATAAGCCAAAATCATAGCCGCATCGTCAGGAATCGCTTCATAAGCCCGTGGTTTTAAAGATAAATTTAAAATACCATCTGGTCGTACACCAATCACTCGCGCTTGAACAGTTTCTCCCAGTCGAGGTTCTTTATATCGTTCAGAAGGATGAATAAATCCGAGATAATGGTCTTGGGTCAATACATATGTCCCGACAAGTTTTAAACGGTAAACAACACCCGTTAAGTCGGCGTTATTTAACTCTTCTGTCGCCGGTTTTCGAATCGCTTCAAATTCGAGATCATCTGCTAGTACTCCCCAAATGCGATTTTTTTCATCAACACGTAATGAAAGCATCAAGTGATCTCCTTTTTTAGGCCACAATTCATGCATCTCTGAAAGTTCATCAAGCGATACGACAACGTCTTTGTCAGAAAGGCCGATATCTACAAACACACCCAAATCTCGCCTAGTTTGTGTGACCACTCCAAATCCAAAATGATCGCGTCTAATTTCTGGTATTTGAGTTGTGAAACAATTCTTTTGTTTTTGATCTAAATAAGCAAATCCTTCCACCGCTTCTCCGAGCACATGGTTTCCTTCTTCTTTTTTTAGACGAAACGTTTGTCCATTTTTTTGAACAAAATAGTTTTCTTCATTTTCATCCACAACCATTGCCGTGAATACATTAGCTAATAACTCATTCATAAATTTCACTCCTTTTTTATTTGTCAGCCAGCTATCAATCGAATCAAGGCCATTGTTACTACACCTGTAATGACGATTTTCATTAAATCTTTCGTGCGAATTCCTACCAACAATGTAGGGATACAAGCGATGACTTCTTCCAGTTTTAATTGTGGAAGGAGGTGATCATCACTTATCAGTAAACTTTGAAAAAACAAAGCCGCTAAAATACATAGAGGTAAATAATCTAAAAAAAGCTTAACTTTTTCTGGAAATACTAATTTTTTGGCAAACACAAATGGCAGTATACGGGGAATCCAGGTCACTAGACCACAGCCTATCAATAGAATCAAATAATTACTCATCATTTGTTAACACCCCCATTAAACAACCAATTAAAGTTGAACCAATCACAGCAATTTCTGGAGAACTAAAGATCATCAGAACATAAAGACTGATCACTACAGTGGCAATCACTAAAATTGTTTGTTTGGTTCTATGTCGTAAGGGAAATTCTACTTGAAATAAAAAAAGGCCCAAAAACATTGCCACTAAAGCAAAATCTATCCCTAATTTTTGAGGGTCTGGAATAAAACTACCTAACCAAGCACCTAAAGCAGTCGCTAGAATCCATGCGAAATATGCACAAAGATTTAAGCCATTGGTCCACTTGACACTCACGGGTTGCTTAGTTTTAAGGGCGGTCACTAAAACACCGTAGGATTCATCAGTCAATAAGGTCCCAATTCCGATATTTTCTAATAAGCTAGACTGACGAAAATAGGGAGCTACGGACAAACTCATAAGAAAGTGCCTTAAGTTGACTAAGAAAACAGTCGCAATGATCGTACTCATGGGAGCCTGTATTAATAGTAAGCCACAAATAATGAATTGAGCACTACCAGCATAAACAATAATTGACATCAAAGAGACTTCAAGTACTGACAATCCAGCTCCTTTACCCACTACACCTAAAGCAATACCTATTCCCAAATAGCCTAGTATTGTAGGAATACAAGCTTTTACGCCTTGCATAAAACTATGATAACTTGTCTCTTCCAATAAAAATCCCCTCACTTTTTTATAATGATTTTTTAATCATCATAACGAAAAAGTGAGGAGGTTTCAAGAACTTAATTAAGTACCACTCGCATTTCCTCTAAAGAATCCTGTTTTACAATTAATGGTTACCAAATACATTGGTAGGGCCTTTTCTGAGATTCCTTTCATAAGTGAGGACTTGGTATTAGTTGCATACAAATTATAATATCCTTCGCCATTTTCTATCCGAACAGGTTCTAAAGTGAACCCACCACTAACAATGTAGCCACGTTTGATACATTCATTAATCACTTGATCATATACACCCTCTGCAAAACTCCAAGCAGGGTTATTTGTATCATTAATATCACTTTGACGAGAAGAAATAATTGGCTGATTGTTTCGATTTGTTGGTGTCGAGCGACTCAAAATTTCTTGGGCCGAATTCTCGGTTACCACAGGTTGAGCTTTAGAAGCTACGGCAGCGGCTTGTTGCTCTTGGGCTTTTTTCTCTTCTTCAGCCTTTTGTTGGGCAACTTGTTTGGCTTTTTTCTCCTCTGCTTCTCTTTTTGATAAAGCTGTTTTGAGTGGTTTGATTGATTCAGTCAAACTTTCTTTTTGGTCTTCATTAGAAAGCAGGGCAATTTGTTTTTCTGTTGATTCGATATCAGAGCGAGAAACAGAATCTGCTAATTTTCCTTTTTTATAATTTGCTAAAAGGGAGTCTACCGATTGTTTTGTTTTTTGTAGTGTTTGATATTCATCTTTTCCTGTTTGTATCGCTTGATTTGCTAGTGTAGAAAAGTCGTCTTCACTATCTAAAAGAGCCATGTCCATTGTACTGTCTTCTTTTAAATGAGCCTTTTCATCTAGCGAATCTTCAATTAAAATTGGTTGAGTAAACTGAGAATTAATTTCATCAATGACTGCTAAACGCAATTGAACCTTCTGTGCTTCAGCAGCAATGTCTTCATACTCTGGTTCATTTTTGTACTGCTCTAGTTGGGAAACAAGATCAGATAGTTCTGAAGCAGTTTTATCCGCTTTGATAAATTGTTGATTACCATCCACATAAAAACCATTTACTTCATTATCAATTGTTTGAAGTGCTTTGTCGATACGCAATTCTTCTTGACGAGCTGCTTCAATCTTTTTTTGATGATCCATATAGCCCCATGTTCCTGCTCCAACTAATAAAATTGCTGCTGCAGTAATGACATATCGTCTAGCCTTATGCTTAGGCGATTTTTCATGTTCTGCAAAAGAGTCCTCTTGTCTAGTAGAAGACGCCTTTTGATCCGTTTTTTCTTCAGAGGAAGAAACAACCGCTTCTGAGTTTATTACTTCTTCTGAGTGATCTTCTTTTTTGTCCTCTTTTTCAATAGTTTGGTTAATAGCAGGATCTTGTTGAGGATCTTTTTCTTCAAAGTCGTCGTTTTCCTTATGATCTTTAATATAGCTTTCTAAAATAGAAGACTCTGTTTTAAGGGAGTCTTGTGTAGTTGACTCTTGTTCTTCTTTGGTAACTTTTGTTTCTTCAGAAACGTATTCTTCTGTCTTTTCTTCATCTTGTTCCTCTGTTTTTTCATCTTGGAGTGATTCTAATTCTTCAATGACAGAACCGATAGGAACATCCGAATAGTCTGACCATGTGATGTCATCGTTTTCTTCTTCTGTAAAGGAAGAAGACGCATTTTTTGTTGTTTCTTTATCTAGCTCTGATTTATCTTGTTTTAATTCAGCTTTACAATTGGGACATTTTTTCAAATCATCTTCAATTTCAAAGCCACATTTTGGACATTTTTTCATCAGCGTAACTATGCTCCTTTTTCGTTATCATTACTAATCTATCATAGATTCTAAGTTGCGCCAATATAAAAAAGATTACTTTTTTGTTAAATTATTGTTCATTTTTTATCAAAAGTTGTCATATAAAATTTTTCAATCATCTTTGCATAACAGGCAGCTTTTTGATTTTAAAAAAAAGACTTTTAAAAGTCTAAAGAAACTTTTAAAAGTCTTTTGGTTTTATTCTAAGAAATCTTTTAATTGTTTAGAACGAGAGGGATGACGCAATTTCCGCAAAGCCTTAGCTTCAATTTGACGAATTCTTTCCCGCGTAACTCCAAAAACTTTTCCTACTTCTTCTAAAGTACGTGTTCGTCCATCATCAAGGCCAAAACGCAAGCGTAAGACATTTTCTTCGCGGTCTGTCAAGGTATCCAAGACATCTTCCAATTGTTCTTTCAATAATTCGTACGCTGCATGATCAGCTGGACTTGTTGCTTCCTGATCTTCAATAAAGTCGCCCAAATGAGAGTCATCCTCTTCTCCGATTGGGGTTTCTAATGAAACTGGTTCTTGGGCAATTTTTAGGATTTCACGCACTTTTTCGGTTGGAAGATCCATTTCAGCCCCAATTTCTTCAGGAGAAGGGTCGCGTCCTAAATCTTGTAATAATTGTCGTTGAATACGAATCAATTTATTGATTGTTTCTACCATATGCACTGGAATACGAATCGTTCTCGCTTGATCCGCAATGGCACGAGTGATTGCTTGACGGATCCACCAAGTCGCATAGGTCGAAAACTTGAACCCTTTTCGATAGTCAAATTTTTCAACAGCTTTCATCAAGCCCATGTTTCCTTCTTGAATCAAGTCTAGAAATTGCATGCCACGCCCTACATAGCGTTTTGCGATACTAACGACTAAACGAAGATTGGCTTCAGCCAAGCGTTGTTTTGCTTCTTCATCGCCTTCTTCGATTTTTAAAGCTAATTCAACTTCCTCTTCTGCAGTAAGTAGATTAACACGACCTATTTCTTTTAAGTACATCCGAACTGGATCATTGATCTTTACCCCAGTTGGTGCTGACAAATCGCCTTTTTTGGGTTTGTTTTTCTTTTCCCTTTTTTCAGTGCTTTTCAAACTATGAATGGATGGTTCTCCATTTTCATCGACCACACTAATCCCAGAATCTTCTACTTTTTGGATTAATTTATCCATTGCTTCAGCATCTAATGAATAGGGAGTTGCTAATTTGTTGGTAAGCTCGTCATAAACCACTTGTCCTTTTGTTTTATTTTCTTTAATGAAAGCCTGTAAAGCTTTGTCATATGATACTTTTGTTTTCTCTGCCATTGAAGAAGATCCCCTTTCATTGCTGCTAATTTGCTTGTTTCAATTGTTTCGTTAAATTAACGATTTCCACTGCAAGTTCCAATTCTAATTGTTGATTTCCTTGTTGGCTAGCTTCTTGTTGCTGTATTTTTTTCATCTTTATGTTTTCAACGAGTTGCCAACTACGAAGGATTTTTGTTAAATCTTGAAGCTCGTGTTCTGTACTTTCCTCGGGAACATTTAAACTTGCAATATCAATCACCAGATTTTTCAGTGATTGTTCGTGTAAAAAATCAAGGAACTTTGCTAATTCGAATTCACCTTCATTCTCTATATACGTATCAAACAAGACATATATTTCTTGATACTTGTCATGCACAAAACTAATTTCCATCGTTTTGAAGCGACGATTCAGTGAAGCTTCATTAAATAATCGATTTAACAATAGTTCTTCTGCTTTTTCTATCTGTGTTTTTTTCTCTTGACTTACAGGTTGAGTATACACATGTTCAATTGATTGCTTACGTTGTCTGTTTTGCTGTGGCTTTTTTTGAGCTTGTCGTTGTTTTTGTTTTAATTCTTTTAATTGTTGTTGTAACGTTTCACGGCTTATTTGAAACTCTGTAGATAATTGTGTCAAATAGCGGTCTTGTTCTAATAATGAATCAACTTGTAATAAATCTTGAAGAAGGTCATTTAAATAATCCACCTGTTCTTTTTCATTGGCTAAGTTACGATCTTTTCGCCGATACTTCATTTTAAAAGAAAAAGGAGTCACGCGACCGTGATAGGCAAGTTCATGAAAAGCGTCAGTTCCATATTTTCGAACGTATTCATCAGGATCCAACTTTTCGGGCATACTAATAATCGTCGTTTTTAGTTGACTATTTTCTTGTAACAATGTAATGGCTCGATTCGTAGCTTCGACTCCAGCAGTATCCCCATCGTAACAGACCACAACTTCAGATGCGGTTCGCTCAAGAAGAGTAATTTGTTGGTTTGTCAAGCTTGTTCCCATTGAAGCAATCCCATTTTTCACCTCAGCCTGCCAAGCTGCTAATACATCCATAAAGCCTTCAAATAAAAATACTGTTCCCTCTTTTCTTATCGAAGGGCGAGCCTTATCAAAGTTAAAGAGGACTTCTCTTTTATTAAAGAGGTCTGTTTCTGGACTATTCAAGTATTTGGGTTGATTTTCTCCCGGAAACTCTTTTGTCTTTAATAAACGACCTGAAAAGCCAATGACATTGCCCTGAGCATTTGTAATAGGAAACATAATTCGTTGATAAAAACGATCCGAAAGCGAACCGTCTTCACGTTCTACAAAAAGACCAGAACGAACAAATTCCTTTTCATTTAAGGACTCATTTTTAAAAATACGTTCTAAAAAAGCACGTTGATTTGGGGCAAAGCCAATTTGAAAAGTCTCAATCAGCTCTTTGGTTAAGCCACGCTTCAAAAGATAATCATAGGCTTCTTGGCCAATTTCTGTATGTATCAGCATATGATGATATACTTCACTGGCTTTTTGATGAAGCTCAAGTAAATCATTTTGTTTAGTATACTGCTCATTAGCTACATTTTGCTGACGATATTTGGGATCGATGGCAAGATTTTGTAAATCAGCAACCTTCATTACCGCTTCTGGAAAGGATAAGCCATCAATCTCTTGGATGAAAGAAAAAACATTTCCGCCTTTTCCGCAACCAAAACAATGATAAAATTGTTTGTCTTCAACGACTGAAAATGACGGGGATTTTTCATTATGAAAAGGACACAAGCCTGTATAATTTTTATTACCAGATTTTTTCAATTGCACGTATTGACCAATTACATCAACAATATTAGTACGATCTCTGATATCGTCAATTACTTGTTGAGGAATCCTTGCCACAAACATCATCTCCTAGGGCTTACAAGCATCACTCATTTGGCTCTAATTCGGTAAAAAATCGCACTAATCGAAATCAGTGCGATTTAAAAATAAACATACTTCTACATGTTCTATTTTAACATGTTTTCAAAATTTTTCAAGGATTTTGCTCCTTGTTCAAACAAAGAAAAATAGTTTGGTTTTTGTGTTGGGTTATTTGTATTGTTCTTCTAAGCGACTCATCCATGCTCCCAAAGCGATACCCGCTAAACAAAGAGCAAAACAAGCCAAGTAATTTCCCATCGTAAATCCGGTGTAATTTGTAGGAATAATCATAATTGTAGAGGCAAATACAACACCCATTATAAAGTGAAACAACTGAGAATAAGCTTTACTAAAAATATAATCCATCACCTTCGATAAACTTAACACTGTGATGACTGCACCAATACCAATAGGTAGAATGACACCAAAATCAAGTGTCTTGATACCATCTGACATTGCTTTATACATCCCCATATAAACTAAAAAATTAGAAGGACTTAGGCCGGGAACGATAATACCTAAAGCAATCAAAACACCTGCAATTAACCAAGTGCCAAAATTTTGAGGAACTTCGGAAAAAAGACCGGCTCCTTTCCATAAAAATATAGTTCCTAAAACAAAACTCAAGACTAATATTACAAGATCTTTATTGTCGCGTCCTTTTTTCCCTGCTTCTTTCCATAGCTGAGGAACGGTTCCGATAATACAACCCACAAAAAACCACAAAATAATTGTCTCATAGGTTCCTAGTAAAAAACTAACCGCAAAAGAAAGCAAGAAAACACCCGTGATTCCTCCCAAGCCGACGGGAATAAAAAAGAGTACATTTTCTTTAAAATTTTTGGTAATATGAGCTAAAAAATTAATAATTCGTTCATAAATACCAAAGATGGCTGCCAGTGCTCCGCCACTGACCCCAGGTAAAATAAATCCTGAACCGATAAACATGCCTTTGACAAAACGTAAAAACCAATCTTTCCAATTCGTTACAGCTTTTTCGCCACTATTTTCCATAAAAAACTACACTCCTATTTTTCAACTTTTTAAAACAGAAAACTTGTTGCTTCTATTTTTTTTAGGTTCTTTTTCACTAGATTAGCATAAAAGAAGTTTCCTCCATTATGATATAAATAACCACCATTGTAAATAAGAGAATCTACTTGTAAATAACGATATTGTTTTTTGTCAGTATTTCCAAGTAGTGGCGCTAACGTATCCCTGGAATATTGTTCAGCTAGTTCCATAGTATTTACACCACCGTTTTGAGCAATAAAATCGATATAGTCAAGGCCAAAATTATAGGCTTGGATACCTGTCCAAATATCACAATTTTTATTTTGGCTGTCTTTTATTGCTTGTTTCAAAAAATCGACGCCTTGTTCGATACTTTCTTTTTTTTCAGTGATTTGGTTGGCTTTTCCATAACTGCTTTCAGAACTTTGCATAGGATCTTCGCCTGAACCTTTTGTTTCCGTAAAAATAATTGCTAACACAATTTCTTTATACTGCAACATATCTTTTTGTTCCAAAACTGCTTCTACCTGTTCTTCATGTTGATAGACCTGTTTTAAAATTCGATAATTATGGAACAAATAATACACACTTACTACTACCATAGTAATTAAAATAAACCAGAAGCACGCTCTAAAAATCTTTTTCAATCTTCTCATTCAAAAACCAACCTTTTTTATATCAGCGTCAAGCGAACTATTTCTACAAAAAAAAGTCTATTTTTACAGAAAAAAATTTGTAAATTTATAAAAAAGTAAAAAAACTTTCTCACTTTTAAAAGGGCTTCTTATTCCAAAAAAAGAAGACCTCTAAAAAACAGATCTTCTCTTTTAATTATAAAGACACTCATTAAAAAACAACAATTATCTTTAAATTTTCTCCTGAATTAGTTACTCCGATGACATTCACTAGCTACTTCTTCAATATAATCGCGTCCAAAGTCATTGACATATTTATGAACCAAGTGCATGTCACTGTCAAAATCATAAATAAATAAATTAGCCGTCGTAATCACTAGCTGATCGATATCTGAATCCGAAATACCTTCCAAATATTTGACCAATGCTCGTAACGTATTCCCGTGTGAAACCACCAACACATTTTTCTGATGTTTTAAATCAGTCACGATTTTATCTTCATATAAAGGCAGAATCCGCTCCAACGTATCTTTTAGACTTTCTGTTCGGGGTAGCATTTGAGGATCTAGATTTTTATACCTGCGCTCAAGTGTTTGTTGATCTGCAACTGGCGGTTGTACATCATAACTTCGACGCCACAAGCCTACTTGTTCACTACCAAATTCAATCGCTGTTTCGACCTTGTTCAATCCTTGTAAAGCTCCATAATGACGTTCATTTAAGCGCCAATTTTTTTCAATGGGGACAAAAAGTTGTTGACTCTCTTCTAACAAAATATTAGCTGTCTTAATGGCCCGAATTTGTAAAGAAGTATAAACTTGGTCGATAGCAATATCCATTTCTGCCAAATGTCGACCAGCTTCATGAGCTTCTGAAATTCCTTTTTTTGTTAAATTAGGATCTAGCCAACCAGTGAAGATATTGTTTTTATTGGCTTCACTTTCTCCATGTCGTAGCAAAATAAGTTTCATAAAAATGCATCCTCTCCCGTCCCAATTCTTTTTTTATTATACCGTTCATTTCATTTTGTGGAAAGTTTTTTAAAGTTAAGAAAATAAAAAGAATTTACATCAAAAACTGTTCCTTTAAAAAATTTATTTTTGTTTTCATTTCCTAATAATTTGGTACACTAGTACATGAATCAAAAATACAAGGAGTGAATGTAGTGGATATTTATCTAAAAAATGCCTTTTTACATATTATTGATCGTGAAGGTGGCGATCCTGTCTTTTCTCAGGTTGAACTCGATTTAAGTACTGCCTATATTCGAGACTATTTAACGAAGAAGATTCAGAAGATATCTAGCGCTCAAACGAAAACTGGAAAATTGATCGATCATTCGGTGATGGCCGGACTAATACAAAGTGCCCCTCAGGATTTCCCTAATTTTAGTCAACAGTTGGTCACACGGTGGTATGATATTTATAAGCAAAGTGAAGATGCTCCAAGTGCTGACGTATTTATTGTTTTGTTTGAAGAAGATACCAAATTACAAGTGGCTTTTTTAAAAATCAACTTTACAGAAGCTTATACCCACTTTGTTGACTCTCAAGAACTAGGAATTACCAACCAATTGATCATCAATCGCGCCATCTTAGGTGGGAAAAGTCAAAAACCTGATGAAGGAATCACGATTGATATAGAAAATCTTACCTTTGAACTAATCGAAAAAAAATATAGTTTTTCTGGAGAAAAAAGAAGTTATCTTTCTTCGCAAGTTTTTGATTCCGAACCTGTTGCCTCCTTGGATGAAAATGTAAAAGTCATCAAAAAAGTAGCCGAAAAAATCGGAAAAAAATTTGAAACACCAACCTATGATGTCGTTGCCGAAGTTAAAGAAGCCGTCTTTGATACCATCAACAAAACTGGAACAATTACTAGCAAAGAAGTGGCTGAAAAAGTCTTTAAAGACAATGTCACTGCCAAATTAGCTTTTGAAGAAGAAGTGCAAGAAAAAGGTTATGTTGATCAAGCACCTTTACTAAAAGAAGTCAAAGAAATCACTGAAAAGAAATACAGTAAACAAAAACTTAAACTGTCCAATGGCATTGAGATGACCGTTCCTTTAGAAGTCTATCGAAATCCCGAGTTGATCGAATTTGTTAACAATCCCGATGGAACCATTTCAGTTATGATTAAAAATGTGGAGGAAGTCATTAATCGACTTTAATAAAAAACGTTAAGAAGTCTTTTTACAAACTTCTTAACGTTTTTTATTTTTCACTTCGAATTCTATCAAGAATTACTTTTGCATTTTCTGAGTTCATCGAACCTTCTTGTAACTTCTCGGCCACAACTTCTATTTCTTTACCGATAGCACCTTGACTCATGGCCAAACTCCTTGCTTGAAGTGACATATGACCCTTTTGAATCCCATCTGTGACTAAAGCCTTCAAGGCAGCTAAGTTTTGTGCTAATCCAATAGCTGCGGCAACTTCAGCTAAAAATTTTGCATCCTCTATTCCCAAAAGCTCAAAAGCAGCCTTTGCTTTGGGCAATACTCTAGTTGCACCACCAAATGTCGCAAGCACTAATGGCACACTCATTGTCCCTTTTAGACCGCTAGATGTCATTTGCCATTGGCTCAGCCCTTGATAGTTTCCATCTTTGCTTGCATAGGCATGGACACAGGCACTCAGCGCTCTTGTGTCATTTCCAGTAGCTAAAACAACAGCTTCTATCCCATTCATGATTCCCTTGTTGTGAGTGGCTGCTCGAATTGGGTCTAGCTGGGCAAAATCAGAAGCCAAACCGATTTTTTCAGCAATTTTTTCGCCATGTTCTTTAGATAAAGCAGAAAAAGGGACTTCGCAAGAAACAGTGACCAAACTTTCTGTATTGTAATTACTTAAAATACCAAATAAAATTTTTTCAGAGGTCCACTCTTTCAGTTTTTCAGCCACATCTTCTAAAATGGTATTTACAATATTGGCTCCCATAGCATCTTTTGTGTCCACCAATAAATCAAGTGATACAAAAGTAGAGGCTTCGGGGAATTGGCGAATGCTGATGTCACGCAATCCTCCACCGCGTTTTTCGATCGAAGGATAGCTTTGTTTGGCCGTTTCAAAAATTTCTTCTCGTTTTTCTTGAATCGTTCGAATTAATTTCTGCTGCTCTTTCACATTATAAAAAACAATCTGGCCTCTCATTACTTTTTTGACCATTTCACTTTTAAAACCAGTGCCTAAATTCGCCATTTTTACCCCATTATTACAAGCTGCTACCACAGAAGGTTCTTCGGTGGCCATGGGAACCTGATACTTCTTACCATTTACTTGAAGATTTAAGACCACGCCTAGAGGAATCTCCACTTCGCTGATTAGATTTTCAATCAAGTGATCAGCTACTTCTTTTGGCAAGGTCATCTTTTGAAACTCCAATTTAGAAGTGGCACTCATAGAATTGTGCTTTTCTAAATACTCCAATCGTTGTGTTTGCGTTAAGTCATAAAATTTTTTATTTTCTTTTTTGAACGTAGGGTTTTCTAATAAAACGGCCAAACCAAGTCCCCCGCCTACACACAAAGAAGCAACAGCATATTTTTTCTTTATTCTTTTTAGTTGATAAACCGCTGTGGTCATAATTCTAGCCCCGGTTGCACCAATGGCATGACCAATAGAAATACCGCCACCAGCTAGATTTATTTTTTCAGGAGGAATACCAAGTTGGCGTTCTACAACCAATGAAGTCGCAGCAAATGCCTCATTGATTTCGAATAAATCAATATCTTTTATTGTCATTTCATTTCGTTGCAATAATTGATTAATGGCTTTTATAGGTGAAATTCCCATTAAACTTGGTTCAATTGCGACTTCTGTGATGTCTTTTATCACAGCCAAATAAGACAGACCGTGGACTTGGGCAAAACTTTTGGAAGCAATGATTAAAACGGAAGCTCCATCATTAATCGTAGACGCATTTCCTGCGGTAACAGTCCCCTCTTTTTTGAAAGCGGCTTTTAATTTTGCTAATTTTTCTAGGGAGGTATCAAAACGAATTCCTTCATCCGTTTCTATCTCTTGATCATGTACTCGGATAGGCCAGATTTCTTGATCGAAATAACCATTTTTTAAGGCTTTTATTGCTTTTAATTGCGATTGTAATGAAAAAACATCTTGCTCTTGGCGACTGATTTTATATTTTTCAGCGACATTTTCTGCTGTAAGACCCATGTGTTTTCCACTAAAAGCATCTGTTAAACCATCTTTTAACATTACCGGCACTGGTTGACTATACGAATCGTTTTTCTTATCGTATTGACTCAAATAAGGCGCTTGACTCATACTTTCTACTCCACCAGCTATCACGACCTCTGATTCACCTAAACAAATGGCTTGTCTTGCTAAGGCAACGGCTTTCATCCCTGAGCCGCAGACTTCATTTACCGTAAAAGCTGGTACTTCTTCTGATAACCCACTTTTTAAAGCAATCTGGCGTGCGGGGTTTTGACCATTTCCTGCTTGTAACACATTTCCGAAAATTACCTGATCAACAGATTTCTTCATTTTTTTATTTCTATTTAATAACGCTTTGACAAGTTCACTACCTAATGTTACAGCTGAGACTTCATCAAATTGTCCGTGAAATTTTCCAATTGGCGTACGTAACGCATCAATGATGACTACTTCTTCCACTTCTCCACCTCCAAAAGAATTTTATCATTTTTCACAAATAAAAAAAATGTTGGGTCCCATTTTCCAAACTTTTTACCTCTATTCTTTAACAATCTTTAAATTATGATTCCAAAAGGTCTTCAATTGTACAAATTTATGTTATTTTTAATAAGTAAAAAATGAAGTGGACGGCATTGATACTGTCCCCAAAAGGAGAAAAATTAATGAATGTTGGGATAGATAAAATCGATTTTTTTGTACCTCCTTATTTTATCGATATGACTGATTTGGCTTTAGCCAGACAGGTCGATCCAAATAAATTTCACATAGGGATTGGTCAAGATCAAATGGCCGTTAACCCTAAATCGCAAGATATCATCACTTTTGCGGCAAACGCTTGTCACTCTATTTTATCTGAAGAAGATAAGCAAAAAATCGACATGATAATCGTTGCCACTGAATCTGGCATTGACGCTTCAAAAGCTTCTGCCGTCATCTTACACCGTTTGTTGAAAATTCAGCCTTTTGCTCGTGCATTTGAGATCAAAGAAGCTTGTTATGGAGCCACGGCGGGGATACAATTTGCAAAAGCTCATATTAAAGAACATCCTTCTAGTAAAGTATTAGTAATTGCAACAGATATTGCCAAATATGGCTTATATTCCGGAGGAGAACCCACCCAAGGAGCCGGAGCGGTCGCCATGCTTTTATCCAAAGATCCGCATATCTTGAGTTTAGCAGAAGATCAGGTTTCTCTCACACAAGATATTTATGATTTTTGGCGTCCAATGGGGCATGACTATCCGTCAGTCGATGGCCCCTTATCAAACGAAACTTACATTCAGTCCTTTGTAAAAGTTTGGCAAGAATACCAAAAAAGACAAAAAGCATCCTTGACCGATTTTTCAGCACTAGCTTTTCATATTCCTTATACAAAAATGGGCAAAAAAGCCTTATTAGCAATCTTAGAAAATGAGACAGAAGAAGAACAAAGCCGAATTTTATCTCGTTACAAAGAAAGCATTACCTATAGTCGACGCGTCGGAAACTTATACACGGGCTCTTTATATTTAGGCCTAATCTCTCTTTTAGAAAACTCTTCACAACTTTCAGAAGGTGCAAAAATTGGACTTTTCAGCTACGGATCTGGAGCAGTGGCTGAGTTTTTCAGTGGACGTTTGGTCAAAGGATACAAAGACTATCTCCACACTACTTTCCACAAAAGGCTTTTAGATGACCGAAAGCAGCTTTCAATCGAGGCCTACGAAGAGATGTTTTCTGAACAATTAGATATAGATACTGACAATACTTTTTCAGATGTACTTTCTTACAGCCTTTCTTCTGTAAAAAATACTATCAGACATTATAAGGAGCCTTCTCCTAAGTGATATGTTCAAGCTTGGATGAATTAAAAGAGCTATTTCCAACCTTTGCCAATGACACAAGTAATAGATTGGTTTCAACAATCACCAGACGATAAGATACAAACGGATAACGAAAACCTCCACCATTTTTGTGGGGGTCATTTTTATTCATTAGAACTTAATGCTTCGATCATATTAATGCCTTTTAATTTAAAATGAGTGATAATCATAACAATCCCAGAAAAAACAAAAGTCATAATAGCTGAAACGACATAACCAATTCCTGGTACGACTACAGGAAAAACAAGCATATCAGAAGAGGCCATTTCAGCAATAAACCAGGTCAAAATATAACCTATCCCAAAACCGAATAGAATACCGAAAAATGTAAAAACAACATTTTCACGGACAATATAATTCGTCACTTCTTTGTTATAAAAACCTAAAACTTTTATGGTTGCCAGTTCTCGTTCGCGTTCAGAAATATTGATATTGGTTAGATTGTACAAGACAACAAAAGCAAGCGTTCCTGATAAAATAATGAAAATCAAAACAACCGGCTGCATACTAGAGGTCGCATTTTCTTGTTGTTCCAATTGATCACTCATATAGGTTGTATTAATCACGTCACCGGTTTCTTGCAAGGTTTTAGCCAACTGACTTTCTTCATCACTTGTTAATGAAGTTGTTTTAATGAAAAATGTGTTTTCCTGAGGAGCTTCTCCTGTGACTTGTTCATAATAAGCATTTGTCATATAGACATTATGGCCTAAATAATTTTCAGTGATTCCGGTAACTTTTAATTCATAGTCGTTTCCAGATGAATCACTCATAGTCAGTGTCTGTCCAACAGAAACATCAAATATCTTAGCTAATCGTTGACTAACAATCGCACCTTCATCGTTTAACTCAGTCTTAGAATTTTTAGATTTAGATACGATTTTAACGTAATCAGAAAATTTTTCTTTTTGACTAGTCACGGTTAGACTCGCCGATTGATTGCTGATATTGTCCCCTTTAAACGTAACTTGTTCATTATAAATAGGCAGTTGATCGGTCACTTGTTTCTCTTTTGAAAGAGTCTGACCGACTTTAGAATCTTCATTGGCTTTCTTTTCCTCTTCTAAGGTTACAATCGCTTGGTAATGATGGAGTTTCTCAAATTGTTGTTCAGCCGGCGCACCGATTGAATCATTGAGCCCAAAACCAGCCAACATTAAACCAGTACAACCAGCAATTCCTAAAATAGTTAAAATCATTCGCGATTTATAGCGTAAAAGATTTCGAGCCGTTACTTTCTGATTAAAGCTAAAGTGGCGCCACAAAGGTGTGATTCTTTCTAAAAAGACACGTTTTCCTGCTTTAGGTGCTCTTGCCACTAGTAATTCTGCTGGTTTTTCGCGAAGTTCTCGGAACAACACCAACAATGAAGAACCCAATGTAGCCAAAAGTGCAGCAAAAATTGCAATCACGATCGGAAGTAGCCAATAGTTCGTGGGATAAGTTCTAAAGATAAACATTCGTCGTAACATGGTAAAAACAATCGGCGGCAATCCTTTCGTACCAACCAATATCCCGACTGTCGTCCCTATGACAGCTGTAAGAGATGCATAAAGAATATATTTACTAGAAATTTCAGTATTTCGATACCCCAACGCCTTTAATGTCCCGATTTCTTTCCGATTTTCCTCGATCATCCTTGTAATCGTGGTAAAGGTAATCAAAATGGCAATAAAAAAGAAGAAAACTGGGAATATATTGCCAATCGCATCTATTCTGTCAGACAAGCTAGTAAACTGTTCATAACCAGGATTACTGATTCGATCAGTAAAAATGTAATTAGGCTCTTTGATATCATTGATTTCTTTTATTGCATCGTCTATCTCATCTTGTCCCTCTTGAATTTTCTGAAGATTTTCATTCAATTCTTTTTGCTGATTTGATAATTCCTGCTCGGCCTCATCTAGCTGATTTTGTGGATCCGCTAATTGTTGGTTTGCGATTTCTTCTCCATAAGCAGCCACCAATTGTTCTCTTTGTTCAGCTAATTGTTGTTTTTTGGCATCTAATTCTTTTTTAGCATCATCTAATTTTGTTTGCCCCTGCGTCAGTTCGTCTTTATTCTCATCTAAATCGTCTTGATTTTTTTCGACATCCTCCATCGCCTCGTCAACAATTTCTTGTCTCCTTTCTGACTTTCGATCTTCAAACAAATCTTCTAAGTCATTGGTTTTTTGAGTCGAACTGTTTTTATAAACTTCAGAAAAAATATCTTGGGTTTGTTGATGACCAAAACGGACATACAAAATAGAATAGGCAGAAGAATCAAAGTTTTCAATTGGCGAATAAAGAAAACCATCTAATTGACCATCGCCAACAGTTGTGTTTCCGCGACTTGAATTTTCAATATAGAGTGGCGATTCCACAAATCCGACAATTTTTACCTTCTGTTCTTTAAGCGTATCGTCTTTTAATTCAATAGTTTCTCCCATCTTATAGTCATCTTTTAGTATAGAATCAAGAACGATTTCTTTATTGGTTTCAGGCATACGACCATCAGTTACCCTCAATTTATTTTGTTGGCCTTTTTTGTCATAAGAATATATTTGGAGATTTAAATCATTGTTTTCCTCCACATAAGGAAAACTATACCCTAGCTCTCCTTTCGTATCCCCTATACTTTCAACAAGTTCTTTATCAGCCGTCGTTATTCCAGCCGTTGATACGATTTGTAAATCTGATACATTGTTTTCTTTTACAAAGGCATTTGTCGTTTTTTCTATATTGGGTCCGACTGATTTTATTCCTACAAATAATAAAACACCCATAAAAATAATGACAATCACCGCCAAAAATCGGCCAAAAGATTTTTTAATGTCAGTAAAAGTGGAACGTAAATAAATATTATTTTTCAATTGCTATCACCTACCATTCTATATCATCTATCGGAACTGGCTGCTCATTGATTTTGGTTGATCGTACTTTTGCGTCATTGACACGGATTATACGATCAGCCATCGAAGCAATCGCAGAATTATGAGTGATGATCAAAACCGTCTTATTGAAGGTTTGGCTAGCCTCTTGTAATAATTTCAACACTTGTTTTCCTGTTTCAAAATCAAGAGCACCAGTCGGTTCATCGCAAAGTAAAATTTTAGGATTTTTAGCCAACGCTCTAGCAATTGCTACTCGTTGTTGTTCCCCACCTGACAATTGAGCAGGAAAGTTATCCATTCTATTTTCTAAACCCACTTGTTTTAATACCGTTTCGACATCAAGGGCATCGGCACAAACAGCTGTAGCAAGCTCTACATTTTCTTTGGCCGTTAAATTGGGAACTAAATTATAAAATTGAAAGACAAACCCAACATCATTTCGGCGATACTCCGTTAATTGTTTCTCTGAATATTTGGCAATATCTTGACCATCGATTCGAATTTCTCCATCACTTGGAGAGTCCATCCCACCTAAAATATTTAATACCGTAGACTTTCCAGCACCACTAGGCCCCAAAATAACCGTCAACTCTCCTTCGTCCACTGAAAAATTCATGGCGTCATTAGCGACGATTTTATTGTCTCCCATCTGGTAATATTTGGACTCATTTATGACTTCAATCATACTCATTTTATTCATCTCCATCTACTGAACACTGTGTTGATTTATTTCTTTACTAAAAGTATAATCAAAGAAAATGAAAACTGCAAGAAGCACTCGTTTTTATTTTGTCATGAATTCAACATATTTTTAATAATTGTTCATTTGGAGGGGAATTCAATGGTAGGTACAAAAAATAACCGTCGCACAAAATACACGGTAACCGTCATTAAAGAAGCTTTTTTAGATTTATTGAATCAAAAAGAGCTTTCACAAATCACAGTGACTGAAATTTGCGAAAAAGCCAATGTCAACCGTGGAACTTTTTACTTACATTATAAAGATAGCTTTGATCTTTATAGGCAAATAGAAGATGACCTAATGCAAGAAATTTTACCTTTACTTAGTTTACTACCAAAAGAAGATTTAAAAGATTGGCTCCACCGACTTTTACTTATTTTACAAAAGAATACGACTCTTGCTAAAATTCTCGTTAAAAATTTTCATCAAGAGGCGTTAATCAATAAAATTTTTGTTGAAGTATACGATCAAGCAATTCAAAACTTTAAAGAAAAATTCCAAGAAACAAACCAACAGCATCTCGAATACTACTTTACCTATTTCGTACAAGGAACTTTAGGCGTCATTTTGGAATGGTTTGAAAACGAACAAGATTTAACAGTGGATGAAATGTCTACTATTCTAGCGAACTTATTACCCGGTTACTGATTTTGTATGTAACCAAAAAAGAACGACCTACCTTTTACAATTAGATAGAATACGGTAAAATAGCACTCTTTTAGCTAGCTGATACACTAACTAAAAGAGTGCTATTGTGTAGTACCATGAAATACGGCTGAAAGCTTGTTGTCTACTCTAAATGCTTAAAAAGTGTTAGTAAATTCTAAAATACCATTATCGAAATTGATTTTAGATACTCTTCTTTCAAAATTTCCACAACAAACAGTTAGGACCTTTCCAAAAACATACTTAGCAGTCAAAGTCTAGGATCAAGCTCCAACTAAAATATTGCTTTACGGATAATGAACATAATTATCCTGCTTAATTTATATGACACGAATGAGTTTTTTTGAACATTATTTTATCACATCAATTTTGTTTAACAGTAGCTTAGCAATAATTATTTGCTTGTTATCATTCATAGCCAAATGATTCATCACTTATTTTAATCTCTCAATTTTTTTATCCTTAGCCTGATAAACCACATCACAGATTTTCAGTGGCTGTTTTCGATGAGTGATCATTAAAGCCTTTTGTTTTTGTTCTTTTAAAATCTTTAAAAAAAGCTGTTCGTTATAAGTATCTAAATTACTCGTAGGTTCATCTAAAATCAACAATTCTGGCAAAACAATTAATGCTCTTGCTAACTCTAAACGTTGAAGTTCTCCCGAAGAAAAGGGTGGTTCATTTGCATCAATTTTCGTATCCAAGCATGCTGGCAATTCACTTATCTTCTTAGATAAATCCATCCTATTCAACATGCTTAATAGCTGTTTATCAGAGATTCCTTCTCTTCGTAATGTCAAATTGTCACGTAGCGTTCCTGAAAATAAAACTGCCTTTTGAGGAACGTAATTGATATTCGATCGAACAGAATCTATAGATGTTTTTTTTGATTCCACGGTATTAAGCAATAATTCTCCTAATTGGTTTTGATACCATCGCATGACTAACTTAACAAAAGTACTTTTCCCACTTCCGCTTTTCCCCACGATTCCTGCAATTTTTTCATGATTTATTGAAAGTGAAACATTTTCAATAACGGGATTTTCATCTGAATATGCAAAAGTTAGCTGTTTTGCTTCTATTGGCATGACTTGAGAAAGTTTTGTTTGACCATCAGGAATTTCACTCTTTTCATCTAAAAATCCAAAAACATTTTTAGCAGCTTTCAAAGCCTTTGACAATGAAACTGACAGATTACCTAAAGCTAAAACCGGTCCAAATGTAAATGGATATAACAAAATATAAGTCATATTTTCTGAAGTAAATTCTCCAACAGAACGTTTCACTAAAAGTATAAAGCCAATCCAAAGTCCCAATAAGCTATAACTCATAAAAAATTCTTTTGTTTTTGTTAGTTGATCAATTTTAATTGTAGTTTTAAACTCTTGATTAAATAATTGATTCAGTTGATTTAAGCGCTGAGGAATCGCTCGAAGCTGTTTCAAATCTTCTTTTCCAATAATTGTCTCTAGTAGATAATTTTGAATCTCATTTTTTTCAATAGAAAGCTCATTTGTGTGTTCTGTTAATGATTGACGTTTCAATAAAGGTAGAAATAAACCCATAATCAAATAGCCAAATAGTAAATAGACACTCAAAATTGAAAATTGTTTACCAAAAACATAACACATAGCAAAACTATAGGTGACTGCTGTCGTGACTGGTACAATTGTATGGGCAAAGAATACCTCTATTCTTTCGATATCACTATGAATAAGATTTAATAACTTCCCTTTATCTTTAGTGTCTAGCCGAGCTGGTGCTAAGAATCTCATTTTATGGTAAACGCTGATTCGTAAGTTAGACAGAAGTTTGAACGCCACAAAATGACCTAAGTACTGCTCAAAATATCTACTTAATCCCACTACCAAACCTATGAGAACCAATAAAAGAAAATTTTGTTGAGATAGACTGAGGGTAAATAGACTCTTTAGAAGAAGGAATACACCAAAAGTTTCAAACAAAAAACCGCCTAAAGAACAAGCCAAGCTAGCAATTAAAATTGGTACCAGTTCTCTCGTATAGACAAGCAATTTTTTTATCATACCTTCTCTCCTTTCTGGAGTACTTGAGCTCTGACTAACTGACGATACTGGAGATTTTTCTCGTATAACTGACGATGTTCTCCTTTAGTAATGAAGCCACGATCAATAAATAATATCTCATCTATTTTAGGAAGATATTCCATTTGGTGGGTGATAAGTATGATCAAATGGTTTCTCTTTAATTTTTCCAGTGCAGCCAGAATCGTTTGTCCTGTCTCGAGATCAACGTTAGAAGTTACTTCATCTAAAATTAGTACAGGTTTTTCAGATAACAATAATCGTGCGAATGCAATTTGTTGTCTTTGACCCGGCGATAGCAGTCGGCCATTTTCTCCAACTTGAGTTTTAAACCCTTTTGACAGCCCCGTAACAAATGCACATAAACCATACTCATCAAGTTTCTCTTTCCAATCCGTTCGATGAGGGTCACCCATTCTTAAATTGTCTTCGATCGTCCCTGAGAACAATACAGACTCATTGCATAACAGACCGATATTTTCTTGCAGGGATTCTTTACTTAAACAAGTAATAGGAATCCCTGATAGTTTGATTTCTCCAGATTTCGGTTTAAGCTTTCCTTGTATCATTTTCGCTAAAGTACTTTTCCCGATACCATTCCGACCCACAAAACCATATATTTTTCCTATACTAAATTGAAAAGTAAAGTCATGGATCAACGTTCGTTTATTCTCATAGCCGAAACTTACTTGTTGAAAGTCAATCATTTCAATAGTTGATAAAGCTTTTTTAGCTGGTTTTTCATTCGTTTTATTGCTCTGATCTATTACTTTAAAAACTCTCTTAAATGCTGGTGCCGCAGATTTGATAATATGCATGAAGTAGCCTAATTCTCTAGAACTCATTAACCAGCGAAAAAAGAATATCAGTATGGCCGCGGCAACTGCACTGTTTATCTGGTTTTTTTGTACTTGGATAATAGTCAGCCAAGTACCCATCAACATTCCAAAAAACAAAGAGGTTCCCAACACAAACAAAGATTGCAATTGATGGTTTAAAAGAGCCATAGTACTAAGTCGAAATATTTCGGAATCTTTAGAAAATTCATTTTCATATACACCATCTTGCTGATACATGATCAATGTATTCATTTTTTCCATATCATTTACTATGACAGCAATTTTCTTTCCGTGATTGCTATATAGAATATGATTTAAAAATGATGTTTTTCCTAATCCAAGATAGCCTATTAAGATCGTGACGGATATTTTTTTCATAAAAACCTCTTTTCTTTTCACATCATAAAGCAGATTAATTCAATGAAGAGAAAAATAATCTGCACTGGCATTTCCAATTAGTCAGCAAGAATTTGTTTCAGTTTAGTCAAATATTTCTCGGCATTTATTTTAAATACTTTGGCTTTTTTGGGGTAAAACTTAGCCAGTTGGTTTTTGATATTTGAAACTTCTTTAATCGCTATTTTCGATAACATCCAAGTATAGGAGGCAAGTTCATGATGATGTCTTTTTTCACCATGATCATGGTCATGCTCTTCTTCCACACCCGGAAACAGAATCATAGCTTTTGTACCTTCCACTACATTAGGCGAACCTTTTTCGCAATTCTCTTTAGCTTTTGGCACTCATGTTTTCATGTTTTCATTATGATAAACAAAAGCATCAGCATCATGAGCTTTTGCCATATCCTTAGCAGAAGGTTCATAATAGTGGAGCTCTGATGCAGCTGGAATCATTAGCTTCACATTTGCTACATCACCAACGATATTCTTGGTGAAATCATAAACTGGATAAAATGTCGTTACAATCTCCAATTTTTTCATCTTTATCATTCGATACTTCCTAAACTTATTTTCTTCAAACTTTTTCCTTCGCCGATTACACTAATTTCTTCATTTTATTTCGTTTATGTTCCTTGATAATTTTTAATGCTCTTTTCCTAGTTTTGATGTTCGGACTCTTGAGACGCCTATATGCACTAGATAAATCCATTTTTTCCATTAGAAACCACCTCCAATTATTTCTTATCATGATTTACTTTCAGCAAGTAATTTATCAAAGCTCTGTTTGATTATTTCTCCATCCAATTTTTTCCCGATTAGAATAATAGTGGTTTGATCTTTTTGTTGAGTGCTATATTAAAAGTCAACCTGTTCATTGACTTCTTGCATGACAACTACAAAATCACACTGTTTACCTATTTGACTTCTTTAAAAATTGCCGTCGACGCAGTTTTGGTGAATATTTTTTAACTCTAACCGTTCAGGGTTGTTGCGTTTATTTTTGCTGGTAAGATACAGACGCTCACCCGTTTCAACACATTCCAATATAATATTATGACGCATAAAACTTCCTCCTCCTTCAATAGTTATCGGTCCTCAAGATACATTTGGATCTGTTGAATGTCCTCAAAGGTTAACTCGCCAGATTCCAATTGTGAAACTAAATTTTCTTTCATATTGACAGGTATCTCCCAATAACCATCAATACATTGAAATAGTCCCTCATTATACTCTTTAAAAATTGAATAAATTCTTAAAAACTCGTCAAATGATAATCCTTCGTCCTCATAATAATCTTTGATCAATCCATTTTCGATTGCCTGTTGAGTCGGCCAACCAGTTTCAGTAATGATTCCTTTTTCGACCATTGATCTATAAAAAGTGCTTTTATCTAACGACTGCTTGGTTGTTTCAAGATAATACTGCACCCCTTGTTCAACTAGAGGTGGGTAAATAATTCCCACTTTGAGTTCCTCCTAAAAGTTATAAACTATTTTGAAGATTCTTTCATTACTTGCTTCCCGTTGTAGTAACCCTTCAAAGAGACATGATGACTACGTCTATAATCACTACTAACTTCGTCAAATGAAATTTCAGGTTTTGCTACGATTTGGTGAGTTCTTCTTAATCTTTTCTTCGTCTTAGATGTTTTTCTTGCCGGTACTGCCATGATACTTCCTCCTCATAAGATGCAAATTACCAACTTGCTTTCTTTACTCCAGGTATCAACCCTTGATGAGCAAGTTCCCTAAACTTGATACGAGACATACCAAACTTTCGCATATAACCTCTTGGACGACCATCCGTCTGATCACGAAGCTTCAGATGAGTTGGGTTTGAATCCTTTGGTAATTTAGCAAGGGCCACGCGATCTCCTACATCTTTTAGTTCCTGACGTTTTTCTGCATATTTTTCAATCATCGCCATTTGTTTGTTTGCCTTAGCTATTTTCGATTTTTTTGCCATATTTATTTATGCTCCTTCTTATGTTGATTTTCTTGTGCCAAATCGTAACCATTACGATTTAACGTTGATAGCTTATCATTAAAAAAATCCGTTGTCAACAATAAATAACATGTAATATAATTCATATGAATAAATATACATTTGAATGCTTATTTATCAAGATGCTTGTTAAATCTAGAAAAAAAGATAATCGATTGAAATATTGAAGAAAAAGATGATTTGAGTAAAAATTTTCATTGTAGGAATTTGAGAAAGTTATGAAACATAAATTGGCACAATGATACACCTACCTAGAACGCTTCACCGCATTGGGTAGCTCTCCACCTATGAGAAGAGATGAAATTTCTGTGGGTCTTCCTCGACCGCCTGATCATGAATTCAAAGTTGCTACCATTCGTAATTATATTGATCCTTTGATTGGCCAAATGAAATTATCGGATATCACGACTACGGGCTTGTTATTGCCTTAGAAAATGGTAATCCAGTTGAAAGTCGGATTATTCGCAATCGATTCCAGTTCTTGTGTGAGGAAAATGGCCTAGAAGTCGTCGTTTTTCACAGTCTCCGTCATTTAAGCACTAAGTATAAGTTGAAGATGACCAATGGAGACATTAAATCCGTTCAAGGCGATACGGGTCATGCGGAAGCAGAGATGGTCACCGATGTGTATTCAGAAATCATTGATGAGGATCGTCGTTTCAATGCGAAGAAATTAGAGGACGAATTCTATGACAGTTTAAAAGTAACACCCATTGATGACCCGGTCAATGATGAGGAGAAGTTATTGGTCTTGCTTAAAAATTTATCTCCAGAAGCGAAAGAAAAATTGTTAAAGTCGGCAATTTCGGAGTGTTAGCAGTGTTAGCAAAAAAGGCTTAAATTTCCCGAAAATAAAAAAGTGTTAGCAAATTTGAGTTGAAGAAACTAAAAAAGGCGTGCGTTCTGCTAACACTTTATAAGGTCATCTATTTAATTATTCAAAAAACGCAAAACGCCAGAAACCTTATATTAACAGGCTTCTGACGTGATAAAAAACGTCCCAGACAGGAATTGAACCTGCGACGTACCGCTTAGGAGGCGGTCCCTCTATCCTACTGAGGTACTGGGACATGAAAAAATTGGGCGTGTGCCCCAACAACCGCTTAGGAAGCAATTGCTCTATCCTACTGAGCTACGAGGACAAAAAAACACACTTTTCATTCTATCGCGAAAGCTTCCTTCATGCAAGGAATTTTCAAAAATAAAAAAAGTGTGTTTATTTTTAGAAATAGTCTTCCAAAATCGGCTTTTGACTGGGAAGTATAGCTTTTACATTTTCTTCCAATTCTTGACTCATTTCTAAATTTCCATAAAATTTTACTTCTTCTAATGATAGATAGCCCAAAAAAAGTTGAGTCAATTGTTGCATCGAAATAGTTAAAGTAGGCAGTTGCGTTTTTTCTACTTGTTTGATTTCATTAGGATGTAAATGAATTTCAAAAGTTCCCTCATTCCACGGTGCATACTTATCTTCTTTGATACAAATAGCAAATGATTGTCGAAGATTTTGCCAAGGAAAAATTTCCATGAAGGCTTTGACATCGACTATTCGTACCATCATTTCAGGACGAACCTCAAGTTTTTCAAAAGGTCGTGCTTGTAAAAAGAAATTGGTATGCCCATCAAATCCATGTTCATAAATTATTTTATGAGTCGAATCTTTATGTGAGTATATATAACGATTTAAACCCTGGTAAGCCTCAGGCAAAAGACAGATCCATTCTTGACAAATAAAGCAGCCATTTTCAATGGTATAGGCTAAATAGCCAGCTGGTTTTCCCTCTTTAGTATAATAAATAGCAAACTCCATTGCTTTTTTTAAAGCAAACTTGTAGTCGTACCACCAGTCTTCTCGCTTCAGGCTACCATTTTTATTTTTTGTAGAGGTTGCATAGATTTTTGTAACAATTTCTTTTATTTCCGGCCATTGTTGTCGTTTGATATAGCCGTTTACTTTGGGGCTATCTTGCCAATTATGACTCGAAATTTCAAGTTTTGCTCTTTCAAAAAGTAGTTCATAACCGTAACGTCTATAAAAAGGATAAGAAAAAGGTGCTAAATAGGAAAAAAGCATCTTCTTTTCATGACAGTCTTTAAGCATAGCACTCATCAATTGATCGATATTTCCCTGACCACGAAAAGCAGGATCTGAGGCAACAAAACCGATTCCCGCCATCGGAAAAGTTTTTCCAAAAAAGGAGACTTGAAAGGGCGTCATCATGACTTGACTTGCCAATTGGTTGTCTTCTACAGACCCATAAGTTACTGAATGAGCCATCAAATGAGCGTATCTTTTTTTACTTGTTTCGCTGGTATCTAATTGAAAGGCATATTGAGCCAGAGCAAAACTATTTTCGAAAGCTTTTTCATCCATTCTTTCGATTGTGTTCAATAAAATCGTCCTTTCTGACTAAAAAGTAATAAGTAAACTAGCGATTAATAAGATTCTTCAATCATTTTTAGCATTTGTTTAAACTGTCTTTTTTTAAAATAACCTAAAACAAAGCCAAAGAGCGCATCATTTAGTTTTTGCATGGCACCATAAGATTCCATAGATTCTTCATAATGAACTTCACAGCTTTTATCGTCAAGGGGGATAATATCGTATTGAACTGAAAATTCATTCCTTGTGGTAGCTGTTTTAAATGCGTAGGATTTGTCTTTTTCTACTTTATCGATTGTGATTTTTGCTCGATTATTTTGAGAAAACTGTTTGACGTAGGTCAAGTCTTCTAGTTTATTATAAGAAAGACGCTTACCTGTCGCATCATAAACATCATACAGGACCGATTCCATGATTTTGTCAAAAAAAGCAGAGGCAGGCATTTTCATTTTTCTTACTACTTTCATTCCTTGTTCACCTCATCTTTATTTTCTTTCTCTTTTTTTGTCCCCTTATGAAAGATATAACCCCCAAGCATCACCAAAAAAATTCCGGTTACCATGCTTAAAATATCATATTTCATAGAGTTTGGATTTAAGGAGAATAGAAGAATCAAAAAACCGATACTACACAAGAATAAGCCGTTTTTTATCACTATAATCACCTATATTTTCTTAAATAGCAATTGCTTGGAAATATAAAATAGATCCCCAAGCTTGTTCTTTAATTAATGCTTTTGCTTTTTTAGCAGCCGCTTCTGGGTCTCCTGAAACTTCAAATTGTAGTTGAATTCCTTTTTTGGCTTTAAATGTATAAGAAAAATCTTCTCCTTCATACCCTTCCAAAAGCGTTTTGATTTCTTCTTGTTGCATAGCACTTGAAATGCCAATCATAATGATTCATCCTTTCTTTTTCATGAATATAACATAGAATGCTTTCACTCCAATAATCTGGAGTGAAAGCAAGTTTTTTTATTC
>DXDB01000004.1 GCA_019115705.1 Candidatus Tetragenococcus pullicola
TAAATGAAAAGTCTTATTTTGGGAAAGGTGCTATTGAACAAATTCCTGAAGAATTTAAAGCGAAAGGTTTCAAGAAAGCTGCTGTAGTCACGGATAAAGGTTTAATCAAATTTGAAGTTGCCACGCGAGTAATGAAGTTATTAGAAAACGCTGGGATTGATTATGCTCTTTATGATGGTATTGTTCCCAATCCAACCGTTGAAAATGTAAAAGATGGGGTTACTTTTGTCAAAGAACAAGAGGTAGATTGCTTGATTGCTGTAGGTGGTGGTTCCCCAATCGATACAGCAAAAGCAATCGGAATTATTGCAACAAATCCTGAATTTGAAGATGTGGTCAGTCTTGAAGGAACGGCTGAAACAAAAAATCCTTGTTTACCAATTTTAGCTGTCCCAACAACTTCTGGAACAGCTGCAGAAGTGACCATTAATTATGTAATTACAGATGAAGCCAATCATCGCAAATTTGTTTGTGTGGATCCTCACGATATTCCAATCGTTGCTTTTGTGGATAGTGATATGATGATGGGAATGCCTAAAAACCTTGCTGCAGCAACAGGAATGGATGCCATGACACATGCTATTGAAGGCTACATTACAAAAGGTGCATGGGAAATGACAGACATGCTTCATATTAAAGCTATTGAAATTATTGGCCGAACCTTGAGAGATTCGGTGAACGGTGATCAAAAAGCCCGCGAAGAAATGGCTCTGGCTCAATATATTGCTGGAATGGGCTTTTCTAATGTTGGTTTAGGACTTGTCCATGGAATGGCTCATCCTCTATCGGCTTGGTATGATGTACCTCATGGCGTTGCTTGTGCGTCTTTATTACCAACTATTATGAAATACAATAAAGAATATACAGGAGAAAAATACCGTGACATTGCCCGGGCTTTAAAAATCGATGGTGTAGAAGATATGACTATTGAACAAGCACGTGATGCTGCTTGTGAAGCCATCGACCGATTGAGCCATGATGTTGGTATTCCAACTACGATATCAGAACTCGGCGTGAAAAAAGAAGATCTTCCAGCCATTGCCAAAGATGCGATGAAAGATGCTTGTACACCAGGTAATCCACGTGACACTAACGAAGATGATGTGGTTGCATTATATGAAAGTTTAATGTAAAAAAGTTGAGCTGACCTTCAAAAAGAAGGCCAGCTTTTTTCATTCAATAAGAAAGTATAACATTTGAGCAATCTGCATAGTTTGGTATATCAATATAGTAATAATCAGGAAAGCATTCTATACTAAAAAATAAAAGATACTAATTAGTAAAAAAGTTGAGTGGTTGTTCGACGAAAACTGGACCGTGGCCAAAAAAACGATGCTAGGCTATCTGAAAAAGATAAAATAGCATCGTTTTTAAGTTCACTTTTACCAACTTTTATAAAGTTCATGGCTATATTTTTCTAGAATTTCTTCATTCATTTTTCCTTCTGATAAATAACCAAAAATAAGGGCATTCGGATAATAAATAGGTAAACTTTTAAGCTTTTCGTAATCATCCGGCGCATATTTTTGATCGATATAAAGAGCGGTTGCTGAACTTCTACTGACTCCGGCATCGCAGTGAACGATAAAGTAACTGTCTTGATATTTTTCAATAAAGTCATGTAATTTTTGATAGTCATTGTAATCAAAGACATGAAAGTTTTTATTAGGATACATTTGTTCAAAAATAGCAAGTGTATCGGCGTCAATTCGATCAATATCGTTTACAGGTAACTCCAAAACAGCTTTGTAACGTTTTTTTACTTTTTCCGGCATCGGAGAAAACATCTTTCCATGATCATAATTGGCATATGAAATGAGGACGGTGTTTTTTAAAGGCTTGTACGTCAGTGCTTCTTGATGAGACAAGGCGACTGCTTTGATATGTTTGTCTAACGTGTAACCACGTAATTCAAACGTCTCTTTATTTTTCCAATGCATGAAGACCACCTTCTTTCTTTAAAAAGTCTCTCTTTTAAGCATACACTAAACTTTCGCAATTTTACACTATTTGCGTTAAGCTATAATAAAAGAGCGGAAAACGCTATTTTAACTTAAAGAGAAAAGAGATGTCTTATGGATGTACTTACAGCCTCTGAAATGTATGCCTATGAACAAGAAGTAATTAATCATAAAAAAGTTCCTGTTCTCGTTTTGATGGAATGTGCGGCTAGAGCTGTTGTCAGACAAATGAAAGAGAGGATTACGTCCGCTGATAAAATTTTAGTAGTGGCAGGCAGCGGAAATAATGGTGGCGATGGTCTGGCGGTAGGTAGAATCTTACACAATGAGGGATTTGAAGTAACGATTCTTGAACTTGGTGACCCCAATCAACGTTCTGATCAAAATAAACGACAACATGAAATTGCCCAAAATTACGGTGTTTCTTTGGTCTCCGAGATAGAGCGAGTTTCTTTTAATGAATTTACAATTTTTGTGGATGCACTTTTTGGTATCGGCTTGAGTCGGAAAATAGAGGGGACCCCTTTAGCAGTTATTCAAAAAATTAATCAATTAGCCACTAAGTATGTTTATGCGATTGATGTTCCGTCAGGTATTTCAGCAAACGAAGGAACAAACATTGGCACCTGTCTAAATTCCGATGAAACCATCACATTTGGCTTTCACAAATTTGGAATGGAAAAGCCTGGATTAAAGGACGTATTTGGAAAAATCACCATAGATGATATTGGCTTTTTTTATTAACTAAAAAAGGAGGTGGGTGAAATGCGGCAAGAATCTTTATTTTCACAACGGGACCAATCTTCTCCTTTGGCTTATCGTGTGCGCCCTCAATCGTTAGATGATTTTGTGGGACAAAGTCATTTATTAGGAAAAGGAAAAATCTTACGCGAAATGATTGAAAACGATCAAGTTTCTTCGATGATTTTTTGGGGACCACCTGGTGTAGGAAAGACGACACTGGCGCAGATCATTGCCAAAAAAACGTCTTCTCATTTTATAACTGTCAGTGCGGTGAATAGTGGCATTAAAAAGATTAAAGAGTTGATGGATGAAGCAGAACAAAATCGGGATTATGGTGAAAAAACGATTCTTTTTGTTGATGAAATTCACCGCTTTAACAAGGCGCAACAAGATGCTTTTTTACCTTATGTGGAACAAGGAAGCGTAACTTTGATTGGTACGACAACTGAAAATCCTTCCTTTGAAGTCAATTCAGCCTTGTTGTCTCGTTGTAAAGTTTTTGTATTGCAAGAATTGACAATTGAAAATATTGTGACTCTGTTAAAAAATGCCATCAAAAGTTCAGATGGCTTTGGAGAATATGAAGTAGTCATCACTGACGAGCAATTAAAAGCTATTGCCCAATTTGCCAATGGAGATGCCAGAACATCTTTAAATACCTTAGAAATGGCTATTTTAAATGGGGAAAAGGAAAATCATAAAATAACTGTCACAGATGGTCATTTAGAACAAATTTTAAATCGTAAATCGCTCCTTTATGATAAAGGTGGTGAACAACACTACAACATCATTTCTGCTTTGCACAAGTCCATGCGAAATAGCGATGTTGACGCAGCGGTTTATTGGTTGGCTCGTATGTTAGAAGGTGGCGAAGATCCGTTATATATTGCTAGGCGTTTGGTCCGTTTTGCCAGTGAAGACATTGGACTAGCTGACATCAATGCGTTAAATATTTCTGTAAATGTCTTTCAAGCGTGTCAATTTTTAGGCATGCCAGAATGTGATGTTCATTTAACAGAAGCGGTGATCTACCTTTGCCTAGCCCCAAAATCCAATGCCGTTTATAAAGCACGGCTCAATGTTAAAGAAGATATAAAAAAATCGATGAACGAACCAGTCCCCTTACAGATTCGCAATGCCCCAACTTCTCTAATGAAAGATTTAGGATATGGAAAAGAATACCAATATAGCCATAGCACTGAAGATAAATTAACGACAATGAAGACAATGCCTGAATCACTTGAAGGGCACGTTTATTATGTACCAACGACACAAGGAAATGAAAAGAAATTTAAGGCACGTTTAGAAGCTATTAAACAATGGCATTTGAAACACGATAACTAAGAAAAGAGGGAGAATATGGGACTTTTAGTAAATGGTAAATGGCAAGATAAGTGGTATGACACGAAAAGTACTGGTGGACACTTCGTCCGTAAAGATTCACAATTTCGTCATTGGATTACACCAGATGGGAGCAAGGGACCTACAGGAGAAGGTGGCTTTAAAGCGGAAAAAGGACGTTACCATTTGTATGTTTCCCTGGCTTGTCCGTGGGCTAGTCGTACCTTGATTATGCGAAAGCTCAAAGGATTAGAAGATTATATTTCATTGTCTGTTGTCAATCCATATATGGGCGAAAATGGGTGGACCTTTGCAACGGATAAAGGTGTTATTTCAGATCCTGTTTGTCATGCGGATTATTTGTACCAAGTGTATTTAAAAGATGATCCTGCCTACAGTGGTCGAGTGACAGTTCCTGTTTTGTATGATTTGAAACAAGATAAAATCGTGAATAACGAATCTTCAGAAATTATGAGAATATTAAATTCTGCCTTTGATGAAATTGGTGCTAAAAAAGGTGATTATTATCCCGAAGATCTTCGGACAGAAATCGATGCTATTAATGATAAAATTTATAACAATGTCAATAATGGTGTCTATAAAGCAGGGTTTGCAACTAAACAAGACGTCTATGAAGAAGAAGTAAAGAAATTATTTCAAACACTGGATGAATTAGAAGAAAGACTGTCCTCACAACGGTATTTGGTGGGAGATCAGTTGACCGAAGCTGATTGGCGATTATTTACCACGCTTGTCCGTTTTGATTCTGTTTATTTTGGTCATTTTAAATGTAATCTCCATCATTTAACAGACTATAAAAACTTGTGGCGCTATACTCGAGAATTATACAATTATCCAGGCATCAAAGATACAGTTGATTTTTATCATATAAAAAATCATTATTATCGTAGTCATCCCACCATTAACCCCAATGGTATCGTACCAGTTGGTCCAATATTAGATTGGCATATTTGAAAAATTCTATACCAAAAGAAGCTTGGTTTCATGAAACCAAGCTTTTTTCAATATAATAAATGATTGTGCCTTTAACGGGTAAAGATATAGAAAAAAGTTAATCAATCACATCCTTTAAAAGGAATCTTTTCATCAATTTCCAACTAAAAATTTTTTCGATTTTCCTTCCTTCTGTCATCCATATTACGTATTTTTTTTCATTAAGGGTCTTCAATTGTTTTGATATGGATACCACAAATAGTTACAGTAAGCAAAGCGGTATTTTTATAGCGTGCGACGTATCATTATGAATGAATCGAAATATTTAGAAGAAAGTTTCGTCACCTTTTTTGAAAAAGGCACAATTTCGGTGAAAGAGTTCATAAGATTTCAAAAGTAGTGAACAAAAAAAGAACTTTATACTAAAAAGTTCTGCTTTAGTATATAATGAGTGGTATCAAACAGACAATTTACGACTTTCACTGATTGATATGATCAAAAAAATGAAAGTAGGCAATGAAATGGAAATCAGGGAGATCCGAAAATGTGACTATGAACAAGTGATAGCTATTGAGAACAGTATTTGGAATGATCAAAATACGCCAAATGTTAGTCGGTATTCTTCAGTCGATGAGTATCAAGAATCGTTACAACATAGAAAAGTCATAGTGGCTTGTGAAAAAAATGAGATTCTAGGTTTTCTGGATATGTTTCAAGGCATTGGTATTCCCAGTGCTCGTTTCTGTTTAGACATAGGTATTGGCATTTCGCCTGAAGCTCAACGCCAAGGAGTGGCCTCTGCTTTGCTACAATGGACGATTGATTATGCAAAAAAGAAAGGGTACCACAAATTGTCTTTGCGTGTTCTAGAAACTAATCCAGAGGCAATGGCTTTATATAAAAAGAATGGTTTTGTCGTTGAAGGAATTTTAAAAGATGCTTTTTATTTAGGTAATCAATGGGTAAATGATATCTTAATGGCTTATTTTTTAGAACATACGGACTAGGAAGAACAACGGACGATTATAAACAAAAAAGCTTGGAGAATCGTTTTTGATCCTCCAAGTCTTTCTATTTTTTAGTCGATTTCAATAACTCCGGTATACAATTGATAATACATTCCTTTTTGTTTCATTAAGGAATCATGGTCGCCACGTTCAATAATTTCGCCATGATCGAGCACCATGATATTATCAGAATTTTTTATGGTAGATAGGCGGTGAGCGATGACAAATGTCGTGCGTCCTGCCATTAATTTATCCATTCCTTCTTGCACAAGTTGTTCAGTGCTAGAGTCGATGGAAGAGGTGGCTTCATCTAAAATCAATACAGGTGGATTTGCTAAAGCCGCACGAGCAATGGATAATAATTGCCGTTGTCCTTCAGAAAGAGAAGATCCATTTCGGGTCAATTGTGTGTCATAGCCATTTTCCAAATGCTCGATAAAGGTATGAGCATTGGCTAATTTGGCTGCTTCTTCTACTTCTTCCATACTAGCATCAGGTCTGGCATAGCGAATATTTTGTGCAACTGTGCCGGAAAAAAGATTGGTTTCTTGTAAGACAGTACCTAGAGAGCGCCGTAAATCAGGCTTTTTGATCAGTTTGATATCGATCCCATCATAGATGATTGAACCATTATTGATATCATAAAAACGATTGATCAAGTTTGTGATTGTCGTCTTACCAGCACCGGTTGCTCCTACAAAGGCTACTTTTTGTCCTGATTTAGCATGAAGATTGATATCTTTTAACACAGTTTTTTCGGGATTATAACCGAACGTAACATCATTAAAATGGACATCTCCAGTCAGTTTTACAAACTCAATACTGCCATCAGAATGTTCATGTTTCCAAGCCCAAAGATGAGTGACTTCTTCTTTTTCTTCTAAACTACCATCTTCGTGTTCAATCACATTAACTAATGTAACTCTGCCTTGGTCATCTTCTATTTCTTCATCCAATAATTTGAAGATTCGTTTGGCACCAGCCATCGCCATAATCACAGAATTTAATTGTTGTGATATTTGGTTTAAAGGACCAGTAAATGATTTATTCAAGGCTAGAAAAGAAGCTAGGCTACCAATGGTTAAACCGGTATAGCCGTTTAGTGCGAGAATACCACCAAAAATTGCGCAAAGAACATAAGAAATGTTACCAATATTTCCCACAATAGGCATTAAGATGTTGGCGTATTTATTGGCTTGATAAGAATCATCAAAAAGTTCATCATTGATGGTAACAAAGTCATTGATGGCATGATTTTCATGATTGAAGACTTTGACAACTTTGGCACCTTCCATAATTTCTTCTATATAGCCATTTTCAACCCCTAATTGTTGTTGTTGTTGTGAAAAGTATTTACTAGATTTCCCCATTATTTTTCTTAAAACAATTTGCATAATAAACACCATGAAAACCGTTAAGAGAGTCAACGGAATACTAACAGTAATCATCGAAATGAAGACCATACAAATGGTTATAAAAGAATTGACAAACTGTGGAATACTCTGTGAAATTACTTGACGAAAAGTATCGATATCATTGGTATAAATACTCATCATATCGCCATGTGAATGGGTATCAAAATAGCGAATCGGTAATTTTTCCATATGTGAAAATAGATCCATCCGAATGGCTTCCATGGACCCTTGGGAAATAGTAATCAATAACTTTTGATACGTAAAGTTGGCTAATACACCAATCAAGTAAATACTTGCCATCATTAAAAGGGCACGCATCAATGGAGCAAAATTAGGATTGCTTGTTTCTAACAAGGGTGTAATGTAGTTGTCAATCAAAGTTTTCATAAATAAAGAAGAACCAACTTGTGCGAAAGAAGAAATAAGAATGGCGAAAAAGACAATAATGATTCGTTTAGGATACAAGTTGAAAACGTAAGAAATCAGGCGTTTCAGCATATTCGTATTTAGTTGTTTAGGTTGTCCTGGAACTGATTTTTTTGCCATTATTGATCTCCTTTCTTCTGAGTATCATAGATTTGTTGGTAAAGTTCATTTTCTTTTAATAATTGGTCATGGGTGCCGTTGCCAGTAATATAGCCTTCATCCATCACGATAATTCTGTCAGCATCTTCAATCGAAGTGATTCGTTGGGAAATAATCAATTTGGTTGTTTTTGGTAAACTTGTTTTTAAAGCTTTGCGAATTTGACTATCCGTTTTGGTATCCACCGCACTGGTGCTATCATCTAAAATCAATATTTTTGGTTTTTTAAGCAGTGCCCGCGCGATACACAGACGTTGTTTTTGACCACCAGAAAAATTAGAACCCCCTTGTTCGACCCAAGAATCATATTGGTCTGTCATGGTTTCAATAAATTCATCGGCACGAGCTAAATGGCAGGCTTCTTTGATTTCTTCGAGGGTAGCCTGTTCATTTCCCCAACGCATATTCTCTATAATTGTTCCTGAGAAAAGTACGTTTTTTTGTAAAACGACTGAAACATTGTCTCGTAAAGCTGTTAAATCATAATTACGAACATCTAGGCCGCCAACTTGGACGCTACCTTTAGAAACATCATAAAGGCGGGGAATCAAATTGACCAAAGTTGTTTTACTAGAACCAGTTGGCCCTAAGATTCCTACTGTTTCTCCACTTTTTATCGTTAGGTTGATATCGTGTAATACATTTTTTTTATGATCCTTATAATAGCCAAAAGAAACATCGTTAAAAGCAATGGTGCCATCTCTGATTTCTTCAACTGGATTTTCAGGATTTACAATGGCGGGTTCTTCCTCTAACACTTCTACGATTCGTTGGCCGGAAGCAAATGACATGGAAAGCATGACAAAAATCATGGCTAACATCATCAGACTGATTAAAATGTTCATGGTATAAGTAAACATACTCATTAATTCACCGGTTGTCATGGAATTAGAAACGACAAAGTGAGCCCCAAACCAACTGAGGGCAATCATACAAGCGTACATTGTTAATTGCATGATTGGGTTGTTCCAAACCAAAGTTGTTTCAGCCTTGGTGAACATTTTGCGTAAATTTTGAACTGCTCGTTGAAATTTTTCTGTTTCTGTTTTTTCTTTTACATAGGCTTTTACGATACGAATATTATTAATATTTTCTTGAACACTACCATTCAAATTATCATATTGCTTAAACGCACGACGAAATTGTGGGTAAGAGCGCATGGTGATAATAGTCAAGGCAATACCTAGAAAAACGATCGCACCTAAAAAGATAAGTGCTAGATTACTATTGATGTAAAAAGTCATAAAAGTAGCTACAATCAACATTAAAGGTGCTCGGACACACAAGCGAATCACCATTTGATAAGCATTTTGCACATTAGTGGCATCGGTCATCATTCGAGTGACTAGTCCCGAAGTGGCAAACTTATCAATATTGGCAAATGAGAAGGTTTGAATATTACGAAACATGGCTTCTCGTAGATTACGGACAAAGCCTGAGGATGCGTAGGCCGCATAATTCCCACTTAAAGCACCAAAAACAAGCGAGAAAAAGGCCGCAATCAGCATGTAGATGCCATATTTTACGACAGCCCCGAGATCTTTTTGATAAACGCCACGATCCACGATAAATGACATTAAATATGGTAATAATAATTCTAAAATAACTTCTCCAACCATAAAGCTTGAAGCTAAAATGGAAGGTATCTTAAATTCTTTTAATTCATGTAATAATTTTTTTAGCATGTATTCTCCTCACTCTAAATTTTTTTTCATCTGATCCAAGACAGCAAAAAAGGTATTGAGATCTTCATTGGAAATATCTTGACGTAATGCATGCTCTGTTTTTTCCATATGTTGACGCATGCGATCGATTAGCCCCAGTGACAAGGGGGTTAATACGATTTTTTTTAAACGCGCGTCAGATGAAATGGACTCTCTATAAATGTAGTGATCTCTTTCCAAGCGTTTCAATATTTGAGTTGCCGTCGAACGTCTTATATGTAATTCTTTTTCAAGATCTCTTTGATAGACGTTTTCGCTCTGATCATATATATATGTAAGAGTACGCATTTGAATAAAACTAACCGCATTTTCTGTTTTGCGCTCATTTTCCATTTTTTGATGAAGCATTTGCTGGACATCACGCATTTCATTCCCAATATAACGAATCATTATTTTTTACCCCTCCTTATTGTTAGTATCCTAACGATTGTAAAAGTATTTTTTTTAAAAGTCAATACATGACCCTTATGTTTTTTTGAAAAAAGCCGAAAAATGGTTATCTGTTCTTCTTAAACATGACAAGACATCGCTACCATGGTATGCTTAATATAAGAATTCGTACAAATACTATAGAGAGGAGGACACGATATGCAGGGTATTTTGTTAGCTTTAGGATTTGTGGCGTTTGTGGTTGCTATATTTACACCGGTGACAAAAACCGCCAGTTTTGTTGCTGGCGCTAGTTTTATCGGTTATTTTTATTTGAATGGTATCCAAACTTGGCTTCCCTTATTATTATTTGTTTTTGGACTCTTGTTGATTGTTTTTGAAATTCTCGTTCCTGATTTTGGAGTTGCTGGTATTTTAGGTACATTGGCTCTTATAGTTGGTGTCCATTGGTCGAGTAGCGATGTGATGCAAACACTGCGCGATATAAGCATTGCCATCGTCATTACTGCTGGCGTTGTGATTTATCTGATCCGTAAGGGCTATTCATTGCGCCATTTAAATCGATTTGTGTTAAAAACAGATAGTAAAGCCGAGACAATTACTAAAAAAGAAACGAGTGATTTCACTCTTTTTCCCGGACAAGAAGGAACTGTTCGAACGCCATTACGTCCCACAGGTAAGGCAAGTTTTGAAAAAGATAGTCCACTTTACGATGTATTAAGTACAGAGGGAATGTTAGCTATTGGCACCCCAATTGTCATTGAAAAAATAGAAGGAAGTAAAATATTAGTTCGTGAAAAAAGATAGGAGTTGGTTTATTTATGGAAAATATGGACATTGATAATGGTTTTGTAGGGTTGATAGTTGCTGCTATTTTGATAATTGTTGCGTTGATTTTATTTTTACGTTTTGTACCAGTTGGTTTGTGGGTGACTGCTTATTTTTCTGGTGCTAAAGTAGGTATCGGTACCTTAATCGGCATGCGTTTACGGCGTGTAGATCCTAAACATATTATCCAACCACTGATTAAAGCCACAAAAGCTGGACTGAAAATTACTTCTAATCAATTAGAAGCCCACCATCTAGCAGGAGGAAATGTCAATCGAGTCGTGGATGCACTCATTGCTTCTCAACGTGCAGACATCGATTTAGAATTTGAAAAAGCAGCGGCCATTGATTTAGCTGGACGTGATGTTTTCGAAGCGGTTCAAGTATCGGTTAATCCCAAGGTTATTGAAACGCCAAATATTTCTGCGGTAGCCAAAAATGGGATTGAAATCATCGTAAAAGCCAAAGTTACAGTACGTGCCAATATTGAACGTTTAGTCGGAGGTGCTGGAGAAGATACCATCATCGCTCGTGTAGGGGAAGGAATCGTCACCACAGTTGGGTCCTCTGAAAAACATGAAGCAGTACTAGAAAACCCGGATTCAATTTCGAAAACAGTATTGCGTAAAGGATTGGATTCAGGAACAGCTTTTGAAATCTTATCGATTGATATAGCAGATGTCGATGTTGGTCGTAATATTGGGGCACAACTTCAGACTGACCAATCAGAGGCGGATAAAAATATTGCCCAAGCAAAAGCCGAAGAAAGACGTTCGATGGCTATTGCCCAAGAACAAGAAATGCGAGCAGAAGTACAGAAAATGCGAGCGAAAGTTGTGGAAGCCGAAGCAGAGGTTCCTCTGGCAATGGCACAAGCTTTACGTGATGGAAATCTTGGCGTCATGGATTATTATAAATTAAAAAATATCGATGCAGATACTGAGATGAGAGAATCAATTTCTGACCAAGTGGGACAATCTGAAGAAGAGAGTGAATAGTATGTATGTATTTCTAACCATGCTTTTTTACCTTTTTCTTCGTTTGGTACCATTGCTTTTTATAATCGTACCTATTGTTTATGCGTTTAGACAAAGTAAAAAGATGTCTAAAACTGAAACGACAACAAATAAAAAAGCACCTTTTAACCAAACAAAGGAAGAGGCTAAAAAAAGAAACGTACATGTTTCAAACAGCACTCAGCTAAAAAATAAATCAGAAGTAAAACAACGGAATGCTAATAAACAAGCGCTAACCAATCGCAAGGCAGAACCGATGAAACAATCGCTAATAGAAAATAAAAAAGTTAAAACGAAACCAGTACGTAAAAAAACAACTACTTCTAATAAGAACCTTCGATTTGATCATCAATCAGTTGTTAATGCGATGATTTATAAAGAAATACTAGATAAGCCAAAATCTTTACGAGAAGAATAGAAAAGCCAGGAGACTTCGGTTTCCTGGCTTTTTATATAAGTCCTATTATAGAAAGAATTAGGTATATAGGATAGTAGTCACTAAAAAATTAAAAGGCAATGATGGCTGTTTCTGTCGAATAACCAAAAAGGGGCACTCAGAAGTAAGCGCCCCTTTTTTAAAGGATCATTGTTTTAATTTTCCATTTTTAAGTGTCCAAATATCATCTGCTACAGCTTTGACAAATGACTGGTCGTGAGAAGTTAAGAGGACACTGCCTTGATATTTCTGTAAAAGTTCTTGTAACGCAATAATCGTTGGCAAATCAATAAAATTAGTTGGTTCGTCTAAAATCAGTAAATTTGATGGCTGGGTAAACAAACGAGCAATAGCCACTCGCGTTTTTTCACCACCACTTAATGAATGAAGAGGATTCCTTACATTTTCTTGAGCAAAGCCTAAATTATTGAGTAAGGCTCTTATCGTTGACTCTGACCAATCGGTATCTTCTAGTAAAAAATCTAGTAACGAACGATCACTTTTTAATTGATAATCAAATTGTTGATAAGTAACAATTTTTGTGTTCGGAGACAGTACAACACCAGGCTGGTTATCCAAAACAGCTTGAAACAAAGTAGATTTTCCAGAACCATTTTTACCCTTGATGGCAATCTTTTTTCCTAAAGGGACTTGAAAAGAAAGCTCGTTAAGAATGGTTTGTTCTCCATAAGTGACGGTTAAATTTTCCACACGGAGAGGATAAGTATTATGGATAGGGGCTTGCAAATGCTTTGGAAATTGAATCGAATGTTTTTGATTAGGCTTGGAAACTTCTTCCAATTGTTCAAGACGAGAAGCGGCCGCCTTTGCCTGACGATGCATATTTTTTTGGACTGTATCTTTTGATTTGGAAGCCGCGAGACGATCGGGACGGATGCTTTTGTTTTTTTTCTTTGCAGAAACTTGACTGACTTGTTGAGCCTGTTTCTTTTTTTCATCCACGATATCTTCTAAACGATTTTTCTCTTGTTGGTATTCATCAAAGACTCTTTGTTGATGTTCTTCTTTTAATTCTTTTTGTAATTTGTAAGCTTCGTAATTTCCTTTATAAACGGTGACTTGCCCCTGATCAACTTCCCAGATTGTATCTGCTAGGGCATTTAAAAATTGTCGGTCATGACTAACAAAAAGTAAAGTGCCGTAATAATAACGTAATTCTTCAATCAATTCCTTTTTTCCTTCACTATCCAAATGGGTAGTCGGTTCATCTAACAATAAACCTGCTGGATAATTTGTCAAAGTTTGTGCTAGTTGATACTTTGTTTTTTGTCCACCACTTAAGGTTGTCCAAGCTGATTTGGGTACTGCAAAGCGGCTCAATAATTCACCATCTACTTCGGCTAGTTCAGAGATACTTGATTTTATTTGTTCATAATAATTAAAAGTACTCTCTGTCTGTATAACTCCTTGTGTTGGTTGAATTTTTTCAGCAATTAAATTTAAAAGAGTCGATTTACCAGCTCCATTTGGTCCGATGATACCAATTTTTTCATTTTCATAAACGGAAAGTTCAGGAATTTCTAGGATATTTTTTCCAGAAACAGTATATTCGATATTTTTTAATTGAATGAGTAAGTTCATTTTTTAAGTCCTTTCGCGCTTTTAGCGAAAGTTCAAAGATTTGAATGCACAAAAAAGAGACAGCCTCAGCCATCTCTTCCACTAGTATTTAAAAAAGGATACACTACACCCATGGATTTTCGCTAAAAGACTTTTGAATTTGTATTTAATTAACGATTCAAAAGTGCTAAACGTAATCTCATAGATGCCATGTGCGTCCCTCTTTTCTTTATGTAATAAATGTATCATAGCATGATTTTTGGAAACAGACAAATAAAAACTGTCTCTTTATCAAATCATTTTCAAGAGGTAACGGTTCATTTTTTTTAGCGGATGAGCGTTAGTATTGCTTTTTATGCTAAAAGAGCATAAAATGACAATGTAAGCTATTTCCGCGGATAAGGAGTTGATTCATTGGTGATATCTAGTAAATAGTCAACACTCGTCTCATAATAAGTAGCAATTTTGATGAGACTTTGACTGGGAATATCTAATTTTCCTGTTTCGTAACGGGAGTAAGTTGTTTGATTTATATCTAAGAATACAGCCATTTTTTCCTGGCTTATTTTAGCTTTTTCACGTAGTTCTCTTATTCTAGTATACATTTAATCACCTCGAAACTGTTTTGAACGATTATTTTTTCAACTATTACTATGCAAGAAAAGCATAAAGGGAGGATCCTCATGGTAAAAAATCAAAAGAAATTGTTGACTAAGAACAATCAACCAATCAAAGAAATTACTCAGGCAGAAATTAACGATTTACAAGATCATCTAGAACAATTGGCTTCTTGGCAGGAACCGTTAAATCAAATTCAAACTTATTTTCAGGAGACGAGTATCCCAATGAATAAAAAAAAGCTTGTAAAACAATATCATGCCCAAGCCAGTATTTTTACCGCTTTTAACCAGGATTTTGCAAAGAGTATAGAAAAACTGAATAAAAAGCTTGATGCGTTAACTCAAAAAGAAAAAGTTCGTCTTTAGTAAAAATGTGCTTCTAAAGCTGTTCTTTCATTGTAGTTAGTAAAATTTCTTAAGCTTCATTTCTCTTTGCCATTATTATAGCAGTTTTGACTCCTTTTTCGAACATAATTTAATCAATTTTTACCAGTTAAAAGTCATTTCTTGAGTTAAAAAATAAGAATCGGTATACTAAAAGAAAAGAGGAGGAATCAGTTATGTCAGAATACCAACTTCCAAAAGTATGGCAATGGGATGAATCGCAAGGAACAAAGTCAGGAAATCAGCCGGTAGCAGGGAGTCGTTTTGAGCAAAAACTTCCCGTTGGTGATAACCCCTTACAAGTTTATTCGCTAGGGACACCGAATGGGATAAAAGTAACAATTCTTTTAGAAGAATTAAAAGCAGCAGGTGTAAAAGCGCCTTATGATTTATATAAGATTGATATTTCAAAAGGCGACCAGTTTGGGAGTGATTTTGTTAAAATTAATCCCAATTCAAAAATCCCAGCAATGGTTGACTATTCACAGGATGAACCAATCCGCGTTTTCGAATCTGTCTCGATTTTGCTTTATTTAGCGGAAAAATATGAAAAATTCTTGCCTACAGTACTTTCTGAAAAAACAGAATTAATGAATTGGCTCTTTTGGCAAACCGGTGCAGCGCCGTTTGTTGGTGGAGGCTTTGGACATTTCTTCCATGCAGCGCCATTTGCCCAAGAGTACCCAATCGATCGCTATACGATGGAAACAAAGCGTCAATTGGATTTGCTTGATAGACACCTAGCAGATAAACAATTTATCTTAGGCGATGACTATACAATTGCTGATATGGCAATTTGGCCTTGGTATGGACGTCTAGTACAAGGAAAACTTTACGAAGGCTCTGCGGAATTTTTAAATGTTTCCGACTATCAAAATGTCATCAGATGGGCGAATCGAATCGTTCAACGTCCTGCTGTCAAGCAAGCACTTGAAGCGGAATATAAAGATATCCAAGCTTAATTTTTGCTCCTCTTTGTTTAACGAGTTGTAGTCAAACAAAGAGGGGATTTTGTTTATTTTTTTAGAAATGAAAATACAAAACCTCTTTAAGGAAAAAGTGTATAAAATTTATTAATGATTGTATAAAAAATAACAATTTGCTAAAAAAAGTAATTTACGATAAATTTAAACTGTCGAAAAAATACACAAACAAATACAATTTTCAATTTTTTTGAACTATAGAATGACTTGTTCAACGTTTCTGTATGACTGAAATTGTTGATGAAAATTAGTAGTAGATTTTAGATGTCATTCAAGTTAAAACATTGCGCAATGTTTCTTACAAAATAATGTGAAAAAAATTCAAACTTAATCAAAATCGACGGTTCAAAAGCGTGCTTGTGTGATTTTTTTGTTTTTAAGAAATGAAATAAAAAGAAAGTAGGAATGAAAAAATGGGTGAAGAAGTACAGAAAACAAAAATAACACCAAAGATTTTCTTTAACAAATTATTAGCTGGAACTGCGCAGGGAACCATCATTGCACTCATACCAAATGCTGTTTTAGGAGCTATTTTAAAATACTTTTCAGATATCGTATTGGTTCAAAAAATTATTGATGCAGGGCTTATTTTTCAAATTGCGACGCCGCTTATAATTGGTGCTTTGATTGCCAAACAATTTGATTTAACACCAACGCGAATAATGATTGTTGCTGGTGCTGCTTTTGTCGGTAGTGGTGTCATCAAATTTGATGCAACTGTGGGTGGATTTATTGGCTCTGGAACCGGAGATATCATCAATATCATGATTACAACGGCTATTTCAGTGGGCTTGGTTCTTTGGCTAGGGGATAAATTAGGGTCTGTAGAAATCATCGCCATGCCGATTATTGTTGGTGTGGGTGCAGGCGTGATTGGGATGTTACTTTATCCTTATGTCACACAAATTACAGTCGCCATTGGAAATGTAATTAATAAATTTACGGATTTTCAACCAGTCATCATGAGTATCTTGATCTCGTGTTCGTTTGCTGCTTTGATTATCTCGCCAATCACTACTGTAGGAATTGGGTTGGCCATCCAATTAAATGGTGTTTCAGCAGGAGCTGCAGCCATGGGAATTGCAGCAACAACTATTGTTTTAGTCATTCATTCATGGAAAGTTAATGAATCTGGCGTTACTTTAGCTGTCGCTTTGGGTGGCATGAAAATGATGATGCCAAACTTATTCAAATACCCAGTTATTTTATTACCTTGTTTATTTACCGCAATCATTTCGGCAATCCCTGTTGCTTTATTTGATATTTCAGGTGTTCCGCAATCTGCAGGCTTTGGTTTAGTCGGATTGGTGGGACCACTAGCTTCTTTAGATGCCGGCTTAAACATTTTAGTAGTTATTATTTGCTGGTTTGTTGTACCGATTGCAGCAGGTTTCCTTTCCAAGTTTTTGTTTGAAAAAGCACTCAAATTATATGATGGGGAAATAGCCTTTCGTTATCAAGGGTAATCAAAAAATTTCTTAGTGACGGCTGATAATCTCAATAAAATCACGAATATTTTTTGAAATTGATAAATCTTTTCTTAAGGCAATCCCAATTGGAAAGAATGCATGTTTATCTTTCAAAGGAATCCACTTCAAGCCGTCACTTTTGCCTACTTCTTTATATTCAATAGGCAAAATACAAATCGAATCATTTTGTTTTAAGCTGTGTAAAAGGACCTGCAGATCATCATTATGAAAAACGATGGTTGGTTCAAAGCCACTATCATTAGCGCGTTGGATTAAAAGCTTCCCCAAAACAAAATGTGTCGTTAAAGAGGAAAAACGTTGATTTTTCAATTGTGAAAAAGTCAATTCATGGGCTTGTGAAAGTGGATTGGCTTCTGGTACAACCACATAGACATGATAGCCATTGGTTTCTGGATTCAAAGCCTCCATCCAAAGAACTTCAGGATAAAGGTTAGGAAATGAGACCAGCCCAAGATCGATTTCATCATGCACCAACATTTCTTGCATATGTGGCGAGCCATCTTGCTTAATAATCAAATCAACATGTGGATGAGTAGCCAAATAAGTCGAAATTTCTTCCATATATTGCATGGAAAATAAAGTAGTGATTCCTAAACGAATAGTATCTTTTTTCTTTTTGGAGTCCTCATTCATTGAATGAATTGTTTCAATCATGTGATCAAATTGCTCTACTAGTTGCTGTCCTTCTTCATAAAGATAAAGTCCAGTTTTGGTCAATTGAAAAGGCGACTCAGTGTGGGTGAAAAGCGTCGTCTGTAACTCACTCTCCATTTTTTTAAGAGAGAGCGATAAGGTGGGTTGAGTAACAAATAAATTACGCGCAGCTGCAGATAAGTTGTTTGTATTGGCAATTTCAAGAAAATACCTTAGTTGTTGGATATTCATAAGTAACCTCGTTTAGTATGTACTTAAAATAGTCAAACACTATTTTATTCATTCATTTTAACATAGAGGCATACAAAAGAGTGATTCAATCTTTTTAAATATAAATAAGAATGAGAATAGGAGAATAAATAAATGAAAATTATTATCGCCGGAGCAGGTGCCATGGGAAGCCGTTTTGGTTTGATGCTTCATCAAGCCAAAAATGACGTGATCTTTATTGACGGTTGGCAAGAACATATCGATAAAATCAATAGGGATGGATTAGAAGCTAATTTTAATGGCGAAAAAGTAGTCGCAAAAATTCCAACTTATCATCAAGAAAAAGCTTCTGAAATTGATTTTGCAGCCGACTTAATTATAGTCTTTACCAAAGCCATGCAATTGGATCACATGATGGATTGTGTAAAAACAATGATTGGGGAACAAACCAAAGTCCTTTGTTTATTAAATGGCTTGGGTCATGAAGATATCATTGAAAAATATGTTTCAAAAGATCATATTTTGCTCGGAAATACGATGTGGACAGCTGGTTTAGAGGGCCCAGGGAAAGCAAAACTCTTTGGAGATGGCTATTTAGAACTACAAAGTTTAGATGAAAATGGTGAAGCAACAGCTGAAAAAGTCATCGCTGTGTTAAATGAAGCAAAATTAAATGCGAAGTATTCCCACCATATTTTGGAATCAATTTACCGAAAAGCGTGTGTGAATGGCACCATGAACGGCTTATGTACCCTTTTAGATAGTAACATGGCTGATTTTGGTGAAACATCGGCTGCGAATCAAATTGTTTTAAGTATTGTCAACGAATTTGCAAATGTAGCCAAACATGAGAAAGTCGAGTTAGATAGTAAACAAGTTTTAGAACAGGTGAGAAGTTGCTACAACCGCGATACGATTGGATTGCATCATCCTTCTATGTATCAAGACTTGATTGAAAATCATCGCCTAACAGAAATCGACTATATTAACGGTGCCATCGTTCGTAAAGGAAAGATGTATAATGTTCCGACTCCTTATTGTGCGTTTTTGACACAACTGATTCATTGCAAGGAAGAATTATTAGACGCTAAATAGACGAAAAGCTCAATCTTTTTTAAAGATTGAGCTTTTACTAATACTCTACAAAATAAAGAGTCATTGTCGTTTAGAAGTGCGCTATACGTGGGTTTTTGGCTGTGACAAATCATTTTATTTAAATCAATCTTGGAAAATAAGTGTACCTAAACAAAACTTTTTTGCTAGAAAGTGATAGAATAAAAGGGAAAACTGTTTTTGAAAGGATGAACGTTATGGAAGATAATAAAAAAATTAAATTAACCGCTTTGTCATCAAAAGGTGGGTGTGGTTGTAAAATTGGACCGGCTGCCTTACGCGAAGTACTCCAATCACTATCACCAAGTGTTGAAGATCCGAATCTTTTAGTGGGTTTAGACACCAATGATGATGCTGGTGTCTATCGATTAACAGACGAATTAGCTTTAGTCCAAACCCTGGATTTTTTCACTCCAATCGTTGATGATCCTTATTCATTTGGACAAGTGGCAGCTGCTAATGCCATCAGTGATATATACGCAATGGGAGGCAAGCCAATCACAGCTTTAAATATTGTTGCGTTTCCGATTGCTGATTTGGATAAGCAAATTCTTGCTGAAATTTTAGAAGGAGCTAGTAGTAAGTTAAAAGAGGCTGGAGTCGCTCTAGTTGGCGGTCATTCGATTGATGATAAAGAACCAAAATTTGGGTTGTCAGTCACTGGTTTGATTCATCCAGAGAAAATACGAACCAATAGTGGTGCCAAAGTAGGAGATGTCTTGATTTTAACCAAGCCAATTGGTGTCGGTATTTTGACAACTTCCATCAAAAAAAGGTGGTTAGAAGAAGCAGAAATTGAACGTGTGACAAAAGTAATGACGACGTTAAATAAACAAGCAGCTGAGATTATGGATGATTACCAGATTCATGCTTGTACCGATGTGACAGGCTTTGGTTTGTTAGGTCATGGCTTAGAAATGGCAAAAGGTAGCCAAGTTGGTATTAAAATTCAACAATCTCGTGTACCAGTCTTGCCAAGAGTAAAAGAGTTAGCTGAACAAGGCGCTGTTCCAGGAGGGACGAAAAATAATTTTAATTATGTTCATCAAGATATTGATTTTGCTGACTCCTTAGATCAGATTGATCAATGGATTTTGTGCGATGCTGTTACATCGGGTGGTTTATTAGCAGCAGTTAAAAAAGAAGATGCCAATCAATTATTGAAAAGACTACAGGCACAAGAAATAGAAGCCACAATTATTGGCGAAGTCACAGACGGTCCGGTTGGAAAGATTGTGATAGAAGAATAATAGGAGAAAGTAAATGTTTCAAGAAATAACAGTAACTGATTTATTAAAAAAACAAAAGAAGAACGAAGTGGTGTCCGTCGATGTACGGTCACCCCAAGAATTTTTGGAGTTTCATATTCCAGGCAGTATCAATATTCCTCTTTTTACCGATGAAGAACGGGAAATCGTTGGAACCATTTATACGAAAGAAAGTCCTGAAGCCGCTAAACAAAAAGGCCTAGCACTTTTTTCAACAAAATTACCGGCATTTATTGCTCAATTTAAGTTGTTGGAAAAAGAACCCGTCGTCTATTGCTGGCGAGGTGGCATGCGTAGTAAAACGGCTGCTACGGTTGTGGATTTAATGGATATCAACGTTTCTCGCTTGCAAGGTGGAATCCGCTCTTACAGAAAATGGACGGTCGCGCAAATTGAAGAAGAATCTTTTTCAAAGAAACTGTTTGTCCTAAATGGCTATACTGGTAGCGGAAAAACGACTTTGTTGCATCAGCTTCAAGACTTGGGATATCCTATTATCGATATTGAGAAAATGGCAAATCACCGTGGCTCTGTTTTTGGTGAAATTGGTTTGAGTTCTCATAACCAAAAAACTTTTGATTCTTTACTTGTTCAAACGTTAAAAAAACATTCAAAAGTTCCTTTTTTCTTGGTAGAAGGAGAAAGTAGACGAATTGGAAAGGTGACTTTACCTGAACGGCTATATCAGAAAAAAGAAGCCAGTCCGCAACTTTTTATTTATTTGCCTCTTGAAAAACGAGTAGAAAATATTTTAAAGGACTATCAACCAGAAAAACACCCGAAAGAAATTTTACTTGCTTTTCAACGAATTAAAAAGCATATCCATACACCGATTGCTAAAAAAATCGATGTAAGTTTAAAAAATGAAAATTACCAACAAGCTGTTTCTCTCTTATTAATCTATTATTATGATCCGTTGTACGAAGAAAAACTTGGCAATTACAAACCAGAGCAACGAGTGCCTATTCATGCCAAAAATTTAGAAGAAGCATTGGGAAAAATCATTGACTATCTAAAAGAAGTTTAAAATAGTCTTTTAAAAAATTACTGGAGGAGAAGTTAGTGACGATTTTAGAAGTAAAGCGGGTCTCTTATGCCGTTGAAAATAAAAAAATTATTGAAAATGTCTCTTTTACAGTTGAAAAAGGCGAGCATATTACCTTGACAGGTCCATCAGGTGGAGGAAAAAGCACTTTATTAAAACTGGTTGCATCACTTTTAACACCGACAAGTGGGGACATATGCTTAGAAGGAAACGCACAATCGACCTTTTTACCAAATGACTATCGCCAGGAGGTTTCCTATTGTTTTCAACAACCAGTTTTATTTGGGCGTACGGTTTATGATAACTTGCTTTTTCCTTTTACCATTCGTAAAAAAGAATTTGATAAACAAAAAGCCTGCGACTGGTTAGAACAGGCGGCCTTGCCTGCTATTTTTTTAGAAAAAGAAATCACCGGTTTATCTGGTGGGGAAAAACAGCGAATTGCCTTTATTCGTAATTTATTATTTTTACCTAAAATATTGTTGTTAGATGAAGTCACAGTAGGCTTAGATGCCAAGAATAAAGAAGTCATCCATCAATTGATTCACACATTAAAAGAAAAAGACCGAACCATCATTCAAATTACTCATGACACTGAAGAAATTAAACAAGCTCAACGTTTGTTAACGATGGAAGGAGGAAAACTAAGTGAATGACCAATTAAGTGTCAATAATCTATCGTTGGTTTTCTCCTTTTTATTGGTTTTAGTAGCGATGGGGGTTAGTTATAAAGAAAGATTAGGCTTGACCAAAGAAATCTTGATAAGTACCTTACGAGCCATTATTCAATTAGTCATTATTGGCTATATTTTGAAGTATATTTTTCAGGTAAATCATGTGATTTTAACTTTTGTGATGACAATCTTTATGATTGCCAATGCCGCTTGGAACGCCCATAAACGAAACCCTAGTCCTTACAAAAACTATGGGTATTCCTTATTAGCAATCGGTGTAAGTACCTATATTACACTTTTTGTTCTCGTCTTGTCAGGTTCTTTGCAATTTGTTCCCAAACAAATTATCCCAATCACGGGTATGATCGCTAGTAATTCAATGGTCGCCATTGGCTTATGTTATCGTAATTTAAACACTCAGTTTCGAGACCAACGCCAGCAAGTTCTGGAAAAACTAGCTTTGGGTGCCAATGTAAAATTAGCATCTCAAAGTATCTTACAAGAGAGTATCAAAGCAGCGATGCAACCTTCGATTGATTCGGCGAAAACAGTGGGATTAGTTAGTTTACCAGGCATGATGTCTGGTTTAATTTTGGCTGGTGTCGATCCAGTGTATGCCATCAAATATCAAATTATGGTTACCTTTATGTTACTGGCAACTACAAGTCTTGGCTCGATTATCGCCGGATATTGTTGCTATCGTGGCTATTTTAATGAAGATCAACAATTGATTGATCTAAAAGAAAAGTAAAAAAGTGACAATGAAATGACAGAAAAATCGTCCTGTTAAACGACAGAACGATTTTTCTTTATTACTACAGAATTGAGAAAAGAAGCCCGGCAATATAGGACTTCATGAACTGAAGAGACTAGCTTTTTTATTGTTTAAGAAAACCGGCAGAAAGTTGAACACTTCTACCGGTTTTCCATATTCGTTTCAATTGGAAGGCTTTAAAATTAGCTATCTAAACTAGGGAAATCTTTTAAAGTTTGCAAATCTTCTTTTGTTATATCAAAGTCAACAGCAGCGTTACTGGCAATGTGTTTGGCATTTTCACTTTTTGGTAAAGGTAAGGTGCCAATTTCTAGACAATAGCGAATGGCTAATTGTGGTATCGATACTTGATATTTCTTAGCCATCTTATCAAGAGCATCATTACGGAGCATGTCCCCGTGTGCAACTGGTGAGTAAGCTTCCACTAAAATATCTTTTTGCTTACAGTAGTCTATTAAGTCAGAGGAAGTATGCCCAATATGAGTTAAAATTTGATTGACAGCAGGGACGATTGAACTATTTTTAGAAATGTTTTCGATGTCTTCTTTCTCAAAATTAGAAACACCAATCGCACGAATTTTACCAGCTTTATAAGCTTCTTCCATAGCACGCCACGTTTCAAGATTTCCTTCAAAATAGTGTTGACCTTTATGATCATCATCCCAAGGTCGTGGCGCGTGGATTAATAATAAATCCATGAAATCAAGATCTAGTTTTTGTAAAGATTCGTCGATCGACTGTTTCGCTGTTTCATAGTCTTTGATTTCCGCTTTTATTTTGGTTGTCACAAAAAGATCGTCTCGGGATATTCCAGTTTTTCGCATTCCTTCTCCAACACCACGTTCATTGCCGTAGCCTTGTGCTGAATCAAAATGACGATAGCCTATTTTGGCAGCCTCTTGAACATGTTGTGCGACAGACTCATCCTTAATTAACCATGTGCCAAATCCGATTTTTGGAATTTTGACACCGTTATTCAACGTAAAAAATTCATCTAAAATTGCCATTTCGCATCTTCCTTTCATGTATTGTTAGTTTAAGCATAAGGCTTTGAAAAATGTTTGTCTAGTATTTGCCTTGCCCAATTTTTTTAAAAAGTGGGTGAGAAAATGGCATTCCTCTAGTTTTATTCAACTAAAATTTCATTTAAAAGTAGTTGATCGTTTGTTAAGTCAATCAGTTTCAGACGTCTTTTCGGCACAATGAAAATACTTTTGTATACTTTATTTCCTTGACTATTGGAAAAAAGCAGAATACGTTTATTGGAATTATCCGTGACTGTTTCGATAGTTAAAGAAGAGGTATCAATAGCATTTTCGATTGTTTGTAACTCTTCAAAATCATTCAATGCCTCAACGGTTGTTTTTTCTGTTGTCTCTTCTGATTCTTCTAGGTTTTCCGTTGATTCTTCACTGGTACCAGAAAAAAGTTGTGTCGTGCCCGTTTCTTCTACAATTGTTTCAAAAGTACTTGTTTCTAGTGTGGTTTCCTTTTTAGATGATGTTTCTTGGCTGCAACCTGCAAACACTGCGAGCGACAAAACTAAAAAAAGATTTCTTTTAAAATGTTTCATTCGATAAAACTCCTTTATTACGTGTTCAAATAAAGGTAACATAATTAGAAGACAAACCCAACTTTTTCGTTTATAGCAATCGTTTGTAAATTAAAAAGTCATCCTACGTCTAATCGTAAGATGACTTTTGATTTATTAAAAAATATTTGTCATTAATGGAAAAGCATAGAGATTACCACAATAAGAAAATTATTGGCAATGGCTGGTGTATTTTTTACACTTGTATTTCCAAATAAATTGGTGTGTGATCTTGACGGACACCTGAATCAATCATCTCAGATTTCACCACTTTATCTTTCAAGCGATCACTAACAAGATAATAGTCAATTCTCCAACCAGAATTATTAACTTTACTTGTTTTTACTCGTTGTGCCCACCAAGAATAAACGCCTTCGATAGTGCCATGAATGGCGCGAAAAGTATCCGTAAAACCACTAGCTAACAACTTAGTAAAGTCCGCACGTTCTTCATCCGTAAAGCCAGCTGAAAAATGGTTATTGCCAGGATGTGCGAGGTCGATTTCTTCATGGGCAACATTTAAGTCTCCAGAGGCGATGACAGGTTTTTTTGCATCTAAAGAAAGTAAATAGTCGCGATATTTTTCATCCCAAATTTGTCGATCATCTAGCCGTACCAGTTCATTTCCTGAATTTGGTGTGTAGACTTGAGTGATAAAGAATTCGGGAAACTCTAATGTTAAGATGCGCCCTTCTTGATCCATCGTATCAGGTGCATCAATTTCTGGATAAGTGACGATAGGATTGAATACTTCTTTATATAAAAACATCGTTCCTGCATAGGATTTGCGAGCTGGCTCTTCAGAACTACGCCAAGCAATTTGATACCCAGGTAATAAAGCTTCTATCATTTCCAAATGTTTATCTGTTGGTCCTTTTGCAGATAATTTGGTTTCTTGAAGTGCAATGACATCTGGTTCATAGCTTTTGATGGTCTCCAAAACATCTCTTGATAGTTGAGCACGAGCAGAATTACTAGTTAAAGCAGCATTTAATGAATCAATATTCCACGAAATTAATTTCACGATCATTTCTCCTTTGAGTTAAATTCTTTCTCTTTTTAATATAGCATGAATTGATTCGGTTGATAAATAATTTCGATTATATTCTTTGAAGTTGTTTATTATTAAGGGGATATTCACAAAAAACTACCAACGTCTGGAAAAGGTGACTCACTTAGTTTTGGTTTGTTTTCAAGGCAAGTTCTTTTTGTATGTTAGAAACGATTTCTTCTTGAGTAAGTTCTGCTGTGATTATCTGTTCGTTTGGTATAGCTAAATAATCTTTTTCCAACCACCATTTTTGTAAACTATCTTTTCCAAATTCCTGTGATTTTTCACGTTGTTCATGACGGTGAAGCGCTTCTGAAAATGAAAGATCAAAATAATAGACAGAAACATTTTGATCAAATAAATCAATCAAATCTAAAAGCATGGGGCGATAGATGGCAGCCTTTAAAATACCTTCCAAAATAATATAAGAATAAGTAGTTATACCAAATTCGCAAATTTTTTGAATCAATGCGGGTGTTGGATTTTCTGGACGATCTTTCACATTTAAAATCTCGCGACGAATGGTATCCTGAGAGATAAGCATTGCGTTGCCTTTTGGAAAACTATGCTGCAATTTAGTGGCAATCGTCGTTTTTCCACTCGCAGAATTTCCACGTAAAATAATCAAGTGAGCCATGTTTTCTCCTTTTCAAAAGGAATTGATTTAAAGAAAGTATACCTTATTTTTAGAGAGAGTTGTAGTGAAAACCTGATGGATGCTAGTTTTAACTCGACTGATTAGAAATAATTGTTATCAGATAGAAGATAGGGAAATTCACCGACTCATTGAAAAGTTAGATTTTGAAAAAATGCCCAATGAAAAAGAATTTAGTTGCCACTACAAAACTAAGTAAAACAAATTGCGCACTATCTCGGATTTTGCTATACTACATTTGCCTATAGGAGGTGGTAGTATGATACGATTTGTATCATCTAGTGCAAAGGTTGACGTCTGTTGACCGAATCACTAGATAAGAATTTTCTTTCTAATGATTCATTCTGAAAAAGAAAGGAATTCTTTTATGAATGTAAAAATAGAACCTTATCAATATATGAAAATAATCGATTTAGTTGATCAATTGATTCATAGCTATCAATCAGTCAATGACATCAAGACAATCGAAGCAGTTCAATCGATTACTGTGGAAAAAATATATCAAACCTTACCTGAAATTTCAAAAGAAGAATTGGAAGATCTGATTACTGTTATTTTAGATCGACAATTGACAAGAGAGTCTGTTGAAAAATATTTTGAGACATTTAAAGCGTTCGTAATCCCTTTTTCTGAACCTAGTGAGAAACAAATCGAAAAAGTGTTTCGAAAAGTCAAGAAACTTAAATTTCCTGATTTCAAAAATTTGGATTTGCGTGAATACACCTACATTGGTTGGAACGATTCAGGAACGCAGAAAAAGTTTTTGCTGTATTATCAAGAGGAAAAATTAGCAGGAATGTATGGTGAATTGTCCACGAAAATCGTCAAAGGTTTTTGCTCCATTTGTCATCATGAATCAAATGTTGCAATGTTTACAGCGACAACAAAAAAAGCAAGTGAAGGACGATATACCAAAAAAGGCAACTATATTTGTGTGGATAGTGAACGTTGCAATCGTCACTTACAAGCTCGGGAAGATTTAGATGCTTTTTTAGAAAAAACAAAATAATTAAAAAATGTCACCTTAAATAGGTGGCATTTTTTGTAAGAGAATGCGAAAAACGCGTCATTCTTATGAATAAAAGTTTTTGTAATGTTCGTAAGTATGAGAAGCTGAAAGTTAAAAAATACAAAGAAAAAACTATTTGAAAAAAGTTGGCGTTCAATTGAGAATAAGCTTTTTAAAATCATCACTCTTTATTTTTAAAGTAATTATAGCTTCCCAAGACGCCAGTAATAATTAGTAAAATAGACATCAATAAGCTAGAAAGCCTAGTAGCAGATAGTCTGCCTTCTTCGATAAAGGATCGACCTCGTAAAGAATACCAATTGGCCACTGCTAAAAGAACGCCCATGATTAGAATAAGAACGGTAGCAAAACCATTTTTCTTCTGTTCTTTTTCAGTAAATCGTATGTCTTTTAAATTGAAATAAAAACTCAAAAAGATCAAGGGAATAAATACGATAAGGATAATAACAGTGGAAGAAGTGAAAAACTGTCCCTCTAAAAATAGACTGCTAATTAGGATTAAAAGACACAGGAAAATCGTTAGAAAGTAGGCATGTTTATACCCTTTTAGGCGTAATAAACGTTGGCGTTCATCAAAATCATCATTCATATCTATTCTCCTTTTTTATGTTTTAAATATTTATAGTTGATACAAATTGCTAGAGTGATAAAAAATAAAACTTGTAAGGCCTGTGCTATCATATGATTGGTTAATTTTCCATGTTCAATCGAGGGTTGATTATGATAGTTGAGCCAGAAGAAAAATAAGCTTACAATGCTACAGACAAAAAAGAACTTACTATCCCATTTTATTGATTTCACTTAGACGATAAAAAGCATCATTTAAAATGAAATAGGCTATTAGAAAAGTAAGCGGTAAGATAAGTAAAACTGCCGAGTTGATTAACTGTGAGAAGTAATTTTCTTCTAAGAAAAAACTACTAATTTGTAGTAGAATAATCCCAGGAAAATAAGTGTATTTAACCCCTTTTTCTCGAACACTCAATTGACGCGCAACCTAGAGTTTATTCATGGTATTACTCCTTGTGTTTTAAGTATTTGTAACCACAGCAAAGACCAGTTGTCAATGTAAATAGTATGAATAAAACGGTTGTAATTTCATCAGAAGCTTGTCCATGCATGATTATAGTTCAATAAGCTTTTGCGTCAAAAAATAAATAGCCTCTTAAAATAGCGACCCCTATAAAAATAGTGCGATAAGTCCCTAGTTTTGTTGTATCATTTAAACTAAAATAGCCATCGTTTAAAATGAGATAAGGAACCATTATTATTCCTGGGATAAATAGCAACAGAGCTAGGGCTGCTAATTTTGAAAAATTACCACTTTTTGTAAAGAGATAATTAAAATAAAAGAAAAGAAAAGAATCATAGTTGTGCTAATCATGTAGCTGTACTTAAACCCTTTATAGCGGATCAATAATTGACGTTCATCGTAATTGTTTTTCACACTATCTTTTCTCCTCCCAAAAAAGTTCATCTAAGGTTTTTCCCAATGCTTGACAGATTTTTATACACAACTTAATGGTAGGATTATATTCTCCTTTTTCAATGGCACCAATTGTTTGACGAGTGACACCAATTAATTGAGCTAGCTCTGCTTGTGTCAAATCTTTCTCAGCACGAGCTGCTCGTAATTTTAAATTTTTCATTGGGCCCACCTCTTTCTTTTATTGTAATATATTTTATTCTAAATGTAAATTATACATTACAATTAGGGCAAGTTTAATTATCGCTATTTTTTTAAGTAAGACAAAAAAGACACTTCAAGTGACTGATTGAAGTGTCGAAATAATATTTTTAATGTTTTGGCGGGGAAAGTACTCAAATCAAGTCGTTTTATCCATTCTTAATTCCATAAGAACACCATTAAAACAACCTTTTGATACTAAATCATGTCAGTGAATTATTCCCACTCCACCTAAGTTGCTTGCTTAAAACGCTGGTATACCAACGTTTTTAAGTCAATAAACCTATTTTAGTAGGAAAATGATAGTGTCAGAACCGTATGGCTTGATTTCCGTTAAAGACTGCAACACTGGATTTTGTTGCATCTTTAAACTGAATGTTTCCTGTTATTTTTTCTGCTAAGCCTTCATCATTTTTGCCCCATAGATGGGCGTAGTGTTTTAACGTGATTTCTGGGCTTGAATGTCCCAACCGTTGAGAAACGACTAGAATGTCTGCATTGAATTCATTGATGAGGTAACTGACATGAGAATGTCGCAATCCCTTGCCTTGAATGACGGGAACGTGCGCTAGCTTGGCATAGCGTTGATAATTCGCTGAACCGTCGAACGATACAAAGGCAAATCGGTATAACTCAGGACAAAATGGTCGAATCCATGAGCTTTTTGGACTTTCCGCCATTCTTTCAAAACGAGAACGGTATCTTCATCTAACGAAATGGTCCGCATCCCGTTTTCCGTTTTTGTGTAGGGTTTTCGCTCATAGTCATTTTGATTTTTCATATCCAAGGTATGATGGATACGTAGTTTTTTTCTTTTTAAATCAATATCATTCCAATAGAGTGCGAGTCCCTCACTTACACGAATTCCTGTCATATAATACAACCAGATCATCACAAAACACATATGTTCATAAAAATCGGGTTTGTAAATCACAGACAGCACACTTTCAAACTCTTCTTTTGTCCAGAAAGGAACAATCGATTTCCCTTTTGGAATGGCTTTGGTTCGCTTTGAAATGTTCTCTTTGATAAAATCTAAAGAAACTGCATAGTCTAAAGACTTTCGAAACATTCCATAAAGAAGAGAGCAGTACGCTTGTGAATAACCACTTTCTGTCAGCAACCAGATACGGTAGTTTTCACAGTCTCTAACCGTGATGTCACGTAATTTCTGTTTTTTGAAGAAATTCGTGATTTGTTCTAGCCCGCATTCACGAGAATTCCAAGTACTTCGCTGTACAGAAGCTTTATAATACGGAATATAACTTTTTTCCATGAATTGCTGGTAAGTTAAGTCGTAATTTTCAAAACCATTATTGACCATGTATTCATTTTTTAAGCGAAGCACCTCTTGATAAGCCGCTCTAGCAGACGTTAAGCGTTGCCCATCCTCGTTTTTGGTTCCTTTTTTCTGAATTCTTTTTCCAGTGACTCGATCTAAACCGAGCTCTACTAAATAATAAAAATGTCCTTTCTTATCTTGGTACACACAGGAATATTTTGTTTTTGCCATGAAG
>DXDB01000047.1 GCA_019115705.1 Candidatus Tetragenococcus pullicola
CATAAGTCCCACCCTTTCAGTACGTCCTACGGACGTATCGTTCGCAATACCATTGTACCTAAAAAGGTACAATGAGTAAAGCTCACTAAAAGGGTTTGGCAAGCTCTATATTTGCTAGCCAAATACCTACGTATTTGGTGCAAATAACCGCTTGTCAAAGGGGCGCAAGCTCCCCCTTGAATCCCCCCTCAAAACCCACGCTCCACAATATAAAAAAAGGCTAGCAAATGCTAGCCACTTTTTGTAAAGTTTCGCTTGTTTCACCTTCGGTGAAATTGTTGCTTTGCAACGATTAGGTAGAGCTGCCTTTTTTTCGTTGTTCAAAGATTCTTATGCCATTTACTATTAAAATCGCAGGTATTCCAAAGTAAAGTAAGAATTGATTAGCAGGCAATACAAAATATAAAATAATGCCAGCAATAACAGCTAAAATTACAACAATTTTTGTTAATTTCATAAAGTGTTCATTCTAATTCAAAAGTTTAGTGTGCTTTTTTTATTCTTAAATAGGCATCAACAATAAAAACTGATATTTGAAATACAATATATACGGGAAATAGAAAAAGTAAAATTAATTGAATGAATGATTGATCTGCAAATAAATAAAAATAAAGTGCAATGGGTCCTAAAAATAGGTCGACACGATTTAACCATTTTACAAGATTAGTCAGTTTACTACTATTTTCCTTGTATTTATTCATTCGTTCTTGTCGAGTTTTCATTGATTAACATATCCTTTGTATTTCCAACTACGTAAGGAATACTTTCTTCCATGTTTTATAGATCCCATTTTTATAGTATTGGCAATTGCGCTAGCACCTGCTTTAGCTGCTCCCCAATAACTTCCTAAATATAGTTGAATGATTACGTTGACTAATTGTCCACCTGTGTATGAAGCGCGTAGACTTACCATAGTAGCTTTAGAAAGATATAGATCAACATTTCCATTTCTTGCTTTCCCATGCCAAACAATTTTAGTAACTCCTGCAGCTCTTGAGCGTGCGGAATTTAATAGTTCTTGTGGCACTTCTACCCCTTGATCTTGCATAAACTCAACTAATTGTTGGTCTGTAATTGTTACAGTAGTTGTGTTTGTTGCTGAATCATACGTAGTAGTGGAATAAGTATCTACAGATAAAGGTAATGTTGAACCTACAGAAGTATTAACTGTAGACTGTTCATTAGCAAATACAGCACCACTAGGAATAATAGCAGAACCAAAAGTTAAGATAGAAGTAGATAATAAAAAGGTTTTAAATAACTGTTTTTTCATCAAAATCACCTCGAATACAAGCTTACAAAAACGCTTTCTTTATATAATTAGAATAATCAGAAAATTTAATGTTGTCAAGAGGGTTTATTTTATAAAAGCTGTTATTTTAAAGGCTAGTAGACATAATGTATAGTATGCCAAGTAGCCCTTGTATCAACCGATACAGGGGCTCACTTTGTGATTTTTAATTGGTCTAGGTCAAAAGCTCTTTTTAAGGCTTGGTTTTCTGCGGTTGTTTCTTTCTAATTCTTTGTGAATATTGATCGGTCATTTTTTAAATACTTGTTATTTTTGTTTGTGTTTGTTATGTTTTTTACATATCTCATATTCATTTATTATTCTTTTCTAAGGTTAATAATAGGATAATCTCTTTCAGAAAGACTGCTCGTACGAGCAGTCTTTTCTTATTTATCAAGTTTTTCTACAAATACTTCCTCATTTTGACTGTTGTAGTAATTAGGATTGAGTTTTAGTTCCCCTTTTTTATTTCCTTTGTTGGCCACTGATAATAACATTGGGCTAAAGCTTAATATTCCTAGTAGGATAGAACCGAATAGCAAGTGTTTTTTTGTCATAAGTATTTCCTTCTTCATTTCCATAGCTGCCACCATTTTTTCCAATTCTTTGTTTGTTCGTCCATTGTTTCTGTTGCTTCAGAAAGAGTCGTTGAACTATTCTCTGAAGACTCTTCCGTATAAGTCAACTGCAGTTGTTCCTGAAGTTTTTCGATTTGTTGGTTGGCTTGCAGGGTGAGTTGTTGTTGCTGGTCGAGTAGTTTTTGTATATGAGAATTATTTTGCTCTTTGAGGGCAAGTTGTTCTCGTAAAAATTCATTTTCTTCACGCAACTGATCTAGCAACTTGTTTGCAACCACGTTTTTGTTTGGTATATAAGCATTTTTATCGTTGTTTTGTTCATGTTCATGCAACTTATCTAGCAACCTTTGATTGTCTAAGTTGCGAGCAAGTTGCAATACTCCAGAACGCAATACAACCTTATAACCACGCTCATTTTTAGCTATCATGGAAGAATCTAATTTTTGGATATGTTTCGATATTGCTTGCCTACTCATCTTAAAAAGATCTGACAATTCCTTTATTGTAAAGGTTTCTTGTGGTTGCATACTGGTTGCCTCCTAGGTTGCTACTGGAATAAATTATCTAAATCAGATAATAAACTTTTTTTCTCTTTTTCCGAAAGTGCGGACTCTGTTTGTTTTTCAAGAGCTTTTTTCTCTTTTTCTAGTTGTTTGATTTGTTGGAGGAGTTCAAGTTCTCGTTTCTTCTGTTTGATTTTTTCGTTAATTGTTGTAGCGGGTTCTTCGTATTCTTTTTGTTTATCAGCTAAAGCCAATGCTTTATTTTGGTCTTCTTTGGTTGGTGCATGTTTGTTAAAGTCGTCTGCTTTTTTGATCTCAGGTTTGAACGTAAATTGATAGCCAATAACAGGTTTTCCCCGTCCTTTTCCGTATTTCTTTTTGATTGTTAGTCCTTTGAAGATTGCAGTTAGTTCTTGACGTATAGGTTTTATAACTCGTTTATCTATATCAGGTTGCTTATAACTTTTAGGAATATCTAATAATTCAAGAAAGTCTTCTTTGGAGAAATATGCGAAACCTTTGGTTCTGTATTGCTTTAACAGACGAAACATAGTCTTTGCATAGCCACTTTGTAGCTCGTTGAATTGTTGTAAAGAATAGCGTACCCACTCGTCTAAATTATTTAACAAAGGCAGTGCTTTTTCGTAAATTCGTATATCTACGTAAGGATTTTCTACGTCCCCGTTGATTTTAAATTCTGTAAACATTACAAACATATCGTAAGAAAGCCCAGACTCACTTCTACGACCAAAGCGTAAAGATAAGATTTTTTCATAAGTTGCTTTTAAATCTTCTACAAATCGTACATTTGCAGTTGCTTTGTAGTTACTTAAATCTTTTAGTTGGTCAAACGTAAAACGAACTGTCTTATCCCCTTTTTCACGCATTCTAGACACGATGGAAAAAAACAAATTCATTTCAACCGGTGTAAATTTTCTTAAAGGAATTGTATTTAATTCATGGTGGTATTTTACAATCTCAT
>DXDB01000048.1 GCA_019115705.1 Candidatus Tetragenococcus pullicola
TTAGTTATTTAACTTTTGGCGACCAAACCATATATACTAAATATTAATAAAAATAAGACTGACCGTGTACATGATCAGTCTTATGAAATGATGGATAATTAAAGCTATTCTTTGTTAAAAAAATTTTCATCATCAGCAGGTATTTTTTTAGGCAGCATAACTTTTTCATATCGTTTAATGTATCAGTTTTATCTTGAATTACCATTTTGAATAGTTCAACCTTCCCAGAGAAAAGCTTCTTGGTAGTTTATTTTGGAAAGATAGGTAGTCTATTCATACGACGCTTTTTTTATAACTAATTTTGTAAAAATAGCCTTATTCAATAATTTTTCTTTATAAATCGTCTATTTCCTCTTTTTTAGGCTATAAACACGAATGATAATTAAAATTATAGAGTTATTATACATTTGTTTCTTGCCATATTTTACCTGCATAGTATATGATTCATACATGGGAAACAATATTTATAAGTTTTAAGAGGGGGAAACTGATGTGACTAAGTTTTTATGGGGAAGTGCGACAGCTTCCTATCAATGTGAAGGAGCTTGGAATGAAGATGGTCGAGTGCCTTCTTTATGGGATGTTTATCTTCATGAAAATCAATTAGAAGACGGGGATGTTGCTTCTGATTTTTATCATCACTATAAAGAAGATATTCGTTTAATGAAAGAAGGCGGTCAAACGAGTTATCGTTTTTCAATTTCATGGAGCCGAGTGATTACTGATAAATTCGGAACGATCAATCCAAAAGGTATTGCTTTTTATCAACGAGTAATCGAAGAATGCTTGAAAAATGATATTGAGCCTTTTGTTACAATTTTTCATTGGGATCTACCAGATTACCTGGAAAAAGAAGGAGGTTGGCTGAATCGGTCAACAGTTGATGCTTATTTGAACTTGTGTCGAGTATTATTTGACAAATTTGGAGATAAAGTTCGTCTTTGGGCGACTTTTAATGAACCACGCTATTATGTTTTTAGTGGTTATTTTATTGGAAACTATCCTCCAGCTGTACATGATGCTCAAAAGACTGCTCAAGCATCTTACTACATGATGTTGGCCAATGCTAAAGCAATTCAGTTATACCGAAAAATGAAACAAACAGGCGAAATTGGAATTGTTCATAGTTATGGTCCAATTTATGGAGTTGATGATAGCTCAGAAACCAAACAGGCAATGCGTGATGCAGACAATTACTATAATAACTGGGTTTTGGATCCTGCCATTTTAGGAATTTTTCCTAAAGATTTGTTAGAAAAATTAATTAGTTCGGGCATTGATTTGTCATTTATCCAAGAAAATGATAGTCAAATATTTAAAGAAAACACCGTTGACTTTATCGGGCTTAACTATTATGCACGTGTAATTATTGCCCCTTACAAAGAAGGAGAAACGGTTCTTTCTGTTAACAATAGTGGGAAATCAGCAAAGGGCAGTAGTAAAATTGTTGTTAAAGATTGGTTTGAGCAATTATTTGATTTACCAGATGCTGAATACACTGATTGGGATGTTGAAATTTTTCCACAAGGTTTGTATGAAGGAATACTTATGGTACATGAAAAATATAATATACCTATTTATATTACTGAAAATGGCGTAGGTGTCTATGAAGACGTTGACCATCCAATAGAAGACAATTATCGCATAGAATTTTTAAATGATCATATTGATGCTATTTTGCGAAGTAAAAAAGATGGAGCAGATGTTCGTGGTTATTACGTTTGGTCGACCATGGATCTTTATTCATGGAAAAATGGAACAGAAAAACGTTATGGGTTAGTCGCTGTAGACTTTAACAATCAATGTTCTCGAAAACCTAAAAAATCGTATTATTGGTATAAAAAAGTATGTGATTCTAATGGAAAAGAAATCCAACAAAATCGAAAATACAAAAGTAAAGGTATTAGCACATTATCACTAATTCGAGGTGAAAAAGATGAACTTCTCTAAAATAGGTTCAATATTTGAAGAAAAAATGCTACCAATTGCCAACCGACTTGGAAACCAACGCCATTTGGTAGCAATCCGTGATTCTTTTTTAAGTTTATTATCGATCAACTTAATGGGTGGAATATTTGCTATCTTAAAAGCTCCTCCTGTGACAGATAGTACAACGAATAAGTTTTTGTTGGCATGGAAGACTTTTTCAGAAACAAATGGTGCATTGCTTGATTGGTTATATTCTTTTACGTTAGGTGCCATGTCTTTGTACATTTGTTTAGCGTTGACCTATTATTTGGTCAAATCTTATAAAATCGATACAATTATTCCTATGTTATTGTCGTTAATTGGTTTTATGATTTTAGTTACTTTTCCAGTAGAAATGACATTTGATGTCAAAACCTTAGACTTCACTTATATTGATGGAAAAGGCATCTTGCCAGCAATGGCAATTGCTATTGGAACTAGTGAATTGTATCGTCTGATGATTCAAAAAAACTTTGGACGAATCAAGTTACCAGAAAGTGTTCCTTCTAGTTTGTCTCAAGTATTTGCTTCTATGGTACCGGGAATGTTTCTGATCACGCTATATACAGTAATCTATACAATCTTTAATCATATTGGACTTAGTCTGCCTGAATGGCTCTTTCGTGTAATTTCTCCTGCTTTCAAATTAGCAGATAGCTTACCGTCTGTTATTTTGATTTCAATCGTTGTCCATTTCTTTTGGTTTTTTGGCCTTCACGATGCCGCTTTTGCAGGGATTTTAGGTCCTTTACGTGATGGAAACTTATCGATTAATGCTTCGGCACATCTAGCGGGAAAAGAAATTCCTCATATTTTTACTACGCCATATTATGTTTATTTTATTGTAATTGGTGGTGCAGGAGCAGTGTTTGGCTTGACTTTGTTACTTGCATTTTCTAAAGTAAAGCAATTAAAAGTTGTCGGTCGAGTGGGTATACTACCTTCCTTATTTGGAATTTCAGAACCAATTATTTTTGGGGTTCCTTTAATGCTGAACCCAATCTTTTTTATTCCCTTCTTGATAGCCCCTACCGCCAATGCAATTATCACTTATTTGGCTATGGCGACAAATCTTGTGGAAAAGACATTCTCTATGGTTTCTTGGAATATGCCATCAGTATTAGGAGCTTTTTTTGCTACGATGGATTGGAAAGCAGCAGTATTGACCGTACTATTAATCATTTTGGATATGTTAATCTATTATCCTTTCCTCAAAGTATATGAAAAACAATTGATCAAAAATGAAATAAAAGACATTGGTTAAAAAGAAAGTTCTATTTTCTTAATGGAAAGTAGAACTTTTTTAAATATTCTTTTCAAAAATCTCGTATTTTTGGCGTAGAAAAGGTTCTATGATAAAATTGTATTATAGGGGTTTACTTTTAAAGGTGACAAATGAAAAGAAATGAGTGAAAAAGATGAATAAAAAAAGTAAAAATGCAATATGGATTGGTATCGTGGTTATCGTTGTCGTCATTGTCGGGACCATTATTGGTACCTATAATAACTTAGCTTCTGCTGAAAATGATGTGGATGCTGATTGGTCGCAAGTAGAAAATGTGATGCAACGTCGCGCAGATCTTGTTCCAAATCTAGTCGAATCCGTCAAAGGAAGCATGCAACAAGAACAAGAAATTTTTGGAAATATCACGGAAGCTCGTAAATCCTATAATGATGCGAGTACGCCAGAAGAAAAAGTAGCAGCCAATGATGACCTTTCCCGAGAACTTTCAACCATGGTCAATGTGATTCGTGAAAGTTATCCTGAATTGGGGTCAAATGAAAATGTGAAGACCTTGATGTCACAATTAGAAGGTACGGAAAATCGCATTTCAACAGAAAGACGTCGCTACATTCAATCAGTAAATACCTATAATAAGTTGCTCGTTCGTTTTCCCAATAATATGATTGCTGGCTTATTCAATTTTGAACGTAAAGATAATTTTGAAGCCGATGATGATGCCAAAGAAGTCCCTAAAGTTGATTTTAATATCGACACAAGTGAATAAGGGGATGGTTAGATGAATAATTCAAATGCAAAAAAAGCAAAAGGGGCAAAAGTAAAGCGTACAGAAAATTATTACCACCGGGTAAAGAAGATCAATACGATTTCGATCATCGTTTGCAGCCTGTTGCTTCTCGGTGGTCTTTTCTTTTTTGTTGGTGGCTTGCCTAAGTTAAATAGCGTAAAAAAAGAACAGCAACAAACCTATCAAGAGAATATTGCTTACTATCAAGCAGAAAAAGAACAAATTGAAAATGAACTCGATGCTAGCAAACGACCTTCTTTTGAAGAGTCTATTAAAAATCAAGAAGATTATTATGATGAATTTGATGGGAATGAAGATTTTTATGAGGTGGAAATTGAAGACTCGGGCAAGCTTAAGATCAATCGCAACAATATTTTTGTTTCCGATAATGCTAACGTCTTGTCTGCTGATGTAAAAAAGAAAGTCTATGAGTTGAATCGCCAATTAAACGAGACAGCTAATGGGGCCCAGTTTATGGTTGTAACGCTTGCTGAATTGCCTAATGGAGAGAGTATTGAAAGTTATGCCACAGCAATTTTCAATACGCTAGGGATTGGAAATTCAGAAGAAGACAATGGAATCTTGTATTTGATGGCTATTGATGAACAAGAAACGCGACTTGAAGTGGGGTATGGCATGGAAGGAAGTTTGACCGATGCCATTAGTCAAGATATCTTGGATGATGACGATGTGGTGGATGCCTATCAAGACGAAGAGTATAATGATGGGGTTAATCAGACAGTCGATTTAGTGGAACCTTATATCAATACTAAAACCCCAGAACAAGATGCAGCCATCCGTAACTATGAGGGAAAATTACGAGCTCTTCCTTATCTTTATGCGATACCGGTTGTGATCATTGCCATACTAGCTTTAATTGCGGTCTTGTATCTTTGGAGTATTTTAAAATCACGTCGTTTGTTCAATGATGACTATCAAAACTTATTAAAAATAAAAAAAGATGACATGGGTAGTCCTACAGAAGCCAATCACCGCATTGAAAAATTAGCGTTATATAAATTAGCGATTTACGGAGTATTGATTTGGCAAACGTATGGACATGTGGTGCGTTCACGCGATATCGGAAAAGTTTTACAGCGTCACCCTGAAGGCAAACGCGTTGGAAGAAATGTCTTAGTTGGAGAAGTTCTGTATGATTACAGGGGACGTGTATTGACACGTGCCTATTCTCAATCAAGTTACAGTGGGAATTCTAGCTCTAGTTCTGGAGGCGGCTTTGGCGGAGGTTCGTTTGGTGGCGGATCATCCGGTGGTGGCGGTGCCTCTGGTGGTTGGTAGTAAAAAAGGTGGAGAGTAATTCTCTGCCTTTTTTTATTTTTTGACTATTAAGGAAGTATAACATTTGAGCAACATGCAAAGCTTGGTATACCAATTTTATTAAGCGCTGTCACATGGTATAATAGACGTATGAAAAAGAATGTGTTAGAAGCCATATTTTTTGATGAGAATATTAATTGGGACAAGTTTCTGAAAAAGCATGGACGAAGAGTGCGTCCAGTAGTAAAGAGAGAAGTGAAAAAA
>DXDB01000049.1 GCA_019115705.1 Candidatus Tetragenococcus pullicola
CGTAGCCTTCATAACGTTATCCTCCATCTCATATTAAAAATAGTATAATGGAGAATCCATTAAAATACTAGCCTTATCAAAAAATAGCCCTGCTATACTAGGAGATGCCCTTTTTTTATGTGGGTCAAACAAGTCGTCCCTTGACTCTTAAAAACCACATCCTGTCCTTTTTGCATTTCATAAAAAGTCAGGGTCATACTTTGTGCTTTATTTACAAAGACTTCCAATGAACTTGTGTCACGAAACAGTTCCAAGGCTATTTGTTGATCAATTGCAGGAACAATCATCGAACGACTGACAAGGACAGGCTCTTCATTACCAATAATTTCATGGCCAAAATTTTCGCGACTTAAAGTAAGCAACTGCTGTTCTTTTTGATAGCTTAACACCAATGCAGACTCGTCATTTTTTGCTAATTGCACCTCAAAAGATTGAGCCTCCTACAAATCTGCTTTAAAAGAAAGATAGGCGTTATCAGTAAATGTGTCTGACAGTAAAATTTTTTCATCAACGACGGTTTGGTCCGTACTTTCTTGGTCAATGGCTAAGTTTTCATAAATAAATTCAACAGGTTTTTGAACCAAGCAATTTTTTTCCACTCTTAATTGACGTGGTAACGTCATCGCCCCTGACCATTTGTGGCCAAGAGTATGTGTCGGTAGGGTCCGATCCCACATCTGCATCCAAGCAATCATGATGCGACGGCCTTGATCATCTTCTAGCGTTTGCGGCGCATAAAAATCAAGTCCCCCATCAATTTCATGATTATTTTCAATTTGGAATTTGCCACTATCCCAATTCATTTTCCCAATAAAAGCAATCGTCGAACTGATATTGTGAAACTCATATCCGCGCTTTGGTATCTGGATTGGCGACATGATCAAAACATCTTTTCCATCTAAGGTAAAAAAGTCCGGACATTCCCACATGATGCCTTGCTGATCATCGCCTGCTAACATCACAGAATAAAACTGCCAGTCAATCAAATTCTGGGAAGAAAAAAGCAGAATACGTCCATGGTTGGACTCACTTTTTGTTGCAACCACGGAATAATACATACCGTCATGAACAAAAACTTTTGGGTCTCTAAAATCATGAATGGTGCTGTTTTTGCCAAGTATGGTTTCTTCAATCACAGGATTTTGATGACTTTTTTCAAAGTGAATGCCATCTTCTGATACCGCGATACATTGGCGTTGGTACACCACATCCTCTTCTACTACGTGACCGGTATACATAAGGTAAAGTTTGCCCTCTTTTTCAATAGCACTTCCGGAAAAACAGCCATCTTTATCATAAGGTTGATCAGGCGCTAAAGCTATCGGCAATTCTTCCCAATGCACCAAGTCTTTTGATTTCACATGTCCCCAATGCATGGGTCCCCAACTACTATCGTAAGGATAATGTTGGAAAAACAAATGGTATTCCCCTTTGTAAAATACAAAACCATTGGGATCATTCACCCAACCGATTGGCGCCATCACATGGTAGTGATGACGATAATCGGAAACAACTGTGTCTTTATTTTCTGCAACAAATCGATTCGCTTTCTCAAGCTTACTTTCTAAAGTCATAAAAATTATTCTATCCTTTCTGCAAATCTATCATAACTATTTTGCTTGATTTGTAACTATTCGTCAACGCCAACACGATTGTACGTTTTCAAATCAATACCTACATTACCGATACCCTACATTCGTTTTCGACAAATGAAGACCACTCCCGTTAGATTCTCTCATTAGGTTTCATTACTTATGCGTTTATTTAGACTAGGTATTCTTTTCTTTGAGTATTGTAAATTAGGACCAAATATTTCTTGTATAATAAAATAAGCTGGCTCCTCAATTGAGAACCAGCTTACCATTAAATAAGTTCACTTACTTATTTTCTTTATCACTGAAATCTTTTTCTTTTTTTTCTTTGTCCATTTTATCTTCTAACCGTTCCAATTGATGTTTGGCAAAATCTCGCCCACCAATGCCAAAAGAAAGGGCAAAGGCAACGGATAAGCCACCCAAAATCAGTAAGAACGCAAAATTTACAATACTTGTTGCAAATTTCAATTGATCCAATCCCATAAACACAGAAACAACAATCAAGATATATTTAACGATATTGCCTGACATCTTTCGTCCTGTGGTCTGGATAATAAAGTTTCCTAAAAGTGTTCCGCCAATCACACCAAGTCCCATAATTAAAAGAGCACTAAGAACTAAAGGCAAATAGCCAATAATCGCTTGTCCAATTGTATTTAATACTTCTAAGTTTAAAACATTGAATGCTTCAACAACAAAGAACGTGTTTAAGACAACTTGTACGATTTGTCCAACAACTTTTGCAAGGTCCGTTGAAGGCGTTTCTTGACCAGGTGTTTTAAGGTATTTATTTAACTGATTAATCCCTGTTCCTTGTAATAAACCGGCAATCAAATCAGCAATAAATTTTGCCAACACCATCCCAAAGGCTATTAAGATGACAGCTACAATGATATTAGGAATTGCTGCTACTAGTTGATTTAAGACCAAGACGATTGGTTCAGAAATGCTATGGATTTGCAATGTTTCAAGAGCAACCGTGATAATGGGAACCAGAATAATAATATAAACAATATTTGAAAGAACTTTAGCGAGTGTTCTTTTTTGATTTTCTGAAGGAGAACCATCTTCGCTCGATGTTTCAGAATTTGTTAATTTTGAAATCCATTTATCGATATCTACTGCACTTAACAAGTTAAAGACTAAATCTTTAACAAAACGAGCAATAAAAGTACCAATGCCGAAGATAACAGCTGCTGCAAATAATTTTGGTAAGAAAACCAAAACAGAATTAAGCATATTTGTAATTGGTTCAGAAATTGCATTCAAGCCTAACATACCTAAAATACCGGGTAAAAATAATAACCAAATCAAATAATAAAGCGCCTTTGCAATGGATCCAATCGTATCCTTTGCTTGTTCATCAGAAGACGTTACCCCCCATTTAGTCAAAAGGCGATCAAACTTTGCTGCTTTTAACCCTTTATCTACGCCTTTTCGAACAAGTGTGGCAACAATCCACGCAACAAGTAACAGTGCAATTACCCCTAGTAGTGTCGGTAAAAATGCCATGAAAGTGTCAAACCCAGAATAAATTGAATATGACAAGTCGTTCATAAATAACCTCTCCTTTTCTATTTTTCTTTACTCTTTTATTATAACTTACTTTTTAGTCAAGATAAAATGAAAGGCCTCTCACGTTGTCTCTTAGTCCATTTTCTTTAGTGCAAAAGGTGTTAATCATTTTTAGGAGGTACAATTTTTTAAACATAAAAAACATCTAACCAAGTTTTTATTCGCTTGACTAGATGTTTCTCCTTATTTCCTTTATTATTCCATCTTTTTCTAAGAGAAATGGTCGTTGTATATATTTATTCTGCAGCCTGTTACCACAGTTTTATTACTTACTTTTGTTCAGAAATATAGGCTTTGACAATCTCAACCACATATTCTTGTAGGTCAACCGCGGATTGAGGCTCAAAATCTTCATCGTGCACGGCGGTATTGGATAATACGCGAATGCCTAGATAAGGAATCGAATAGTTATAAGCCATTTGTGCAACGGCGGCACTTTCCATCTCTTCGGCCGATGTACCCAGTTTTGTATGAAGAATATCAATTCTGTCTAATTGATTATTCCACTCATCTGCCGTGCCAATCGTTCCTTTCACCACGTGACCCGCTGTATAGCTATCTTGCATTTCCATCGCCAGTTCCATTAAAGTTTCATCTGACGTAAATTCTTGGACTTCCGTTGCTTGGCCTTTTCCTTTTGTTAATACTTCAGTTTCCCGTAATTCAAAAGCAGCAGGATCTACCCCTTCGCCCTCTGCTTGAAAGTCTGTTTTGAAGGCACCCATATTTAGGATGTGCTCCCCAACAACCACATCCATTCGATGAAGCTCAGGATCATGTCCTCCGGCGGTTCCTTGATTAATGATAATCATTGGGTCAAATTCTTCAATCGCAAGTGTTGTTGACGCAGCAGAATTTGCAATACCAACATTTGTTTTTGATACAATCACAGGATAATCATCAATTGTACCCTTATAATAGATATATTTTCCTAAATGTAACTCTTCTTTTTCCTCAAGGGCGTTTGTCATCGTCTCAACTTCAACGTCCATGGCCCCTTGTAACAAGATAGGCTTTTCTTCCACTTCTTTGGTTGAACTACAAGCAGTAAGAAAAAAAGTAAACGCAACTAACAATGCAACGATTTTCTTTTTCATATATCCTCCTATTAATTTCATTAGATTATCAATAACTATCAAATG
>DXDB01000050.1 GCA_019115705.1 Candidatus Tetragenococcus pullicola
CCTTCATAAAACTTGCCGAAAAACTCTAAATATTGCAAGCGAATGCCATGAACATACGCACTTAAATAACTTAAGAACATATTCAATCCATGAAGAGCTGCAAACAATACAATCCCTAGCGTAAATCGAACGGGAATCGGCAAGAAACCAATAATCATATTAAAGGCTGCCGCAATACTTCCTCCGGCAACTCCTAAGGCCATTAATCGAGTGTAACTAATCAAATCACCTAGATAGTTGGTGACATCTAGAAGTGAATACAAACCTGTTCCAAATTTTCCAGCAATTGTATTTCCGTCTAAACTACCTCCGATAACCACAAGAACTAGTCCGACTATTAAGCCAACAATCCCAATTGTCATCATTGGACCATCTGTAAACAAAGTCATCCCAAGAATGATTGGAATAAGACTGAGTAAGAAGATAATCCATGAACCGCCTTGTAAAACGGCTTTTAATTTTTCATCGTGCATCTTCCAAAGTATATAAACTTTCATTCCTAAAGCGAACAATATTTGAAGATATCCGAAAATAACGGAAATCGCTAAAATTTGTGTTATGTCTTCAGTAGTTGAAAGGAGTTGGAAAGGTAATTCAACTCCAAAAGCATTTCCATATAATAATCCCCAAAACATAGTAGGAACCGCACAAATTGCAAAAAAGTTCAGATTGTTTTCCATACCTTTTTTGAAATGAAAAAATTTCTTTCCAACGATTATTGCTAGAAACATCAATAATCCATAGCCAAAGTCAGCCACCATCATCCCAAAAGCCATCGCATAAAATGGCATCATAAATGGTGTGGGATCCAACTCGTCATATTGAGGTAAACTATACATTTCAACCAAGTTTTCAAATGGTTTTACAAATTTACCATTTTTGAGTAAAATGGGTACTTCTTTGATTTCTTCTTCTTTGACCTCTTGGAATTCTAAGAAGTATTCTTTTCCAGTGGCCGCTTCAATACTCTTAACAAGTTGTTTACTTTCGTTTACTGGCACCCAACCTGATAAGCTCAAAGCATAATTGGATGATAATAAGTATTGATTACTTTGAACCCTTAGCTGTAGCCCTTCTAAGTATTCAGCAATTAATCCTAATGCCTGATAATCTTCTTTCTTACCTTTTAATTCTGTTCTTAGCTCATCTTCTTCATGAGCAAAACTTTCGATTCTTTCTTTAACTTCTTGAAGATCTTCTGATGGTTTACTCTCAAAAGGATAATGATATTCTTCAAAACCAACAGTATTTAAAAGTTCTCTTACTTTTCTCTGATTCTCTTTATGAAACATCACAAGTAAATAAGCTGTTGAATTTGTTTGGTGGATTGTTTCTTGATAAGTGGTTGGGAGAAGTCCCAATTCTTGTGTAAAGTGGGTCAGTTCGCTTGCTGGAATAGTTCCTAACATACCAACTGAATGTTCAAAGTTTTCTAATATAGATGGTTTTTCGTCAAAATAACGCCATATGTTTAATTCATCTTCTTGAGTGGATAATTCACGTCGTTCTTGCTCAATCGTGCGTAATCGTTTATCGATTGCTCGAACAGATTCACAAGTTTTTTTCCAATCATACGTATGTGCATGTTCAGCTAATTGTCGAACTGTAAAACGCTGAATTGGTTGTCGTAATCCTTCAATCATCCCTAATTTGGGAATATAATTTTCTAAAAATTTTCTAGTCCAAGAAACCTCAGTAATTTGTTCTTCGATTTCCTCTTCTTGGGGATGATCGCTCATTTTGCTAAATACTGGGCTAGTATCTTCATAAAAATATTCCGCAGGAAACAACTCAATATTTTGAAAATCTTGTAATTGTTCCATCAGCGAATCTTGATACTCATTAAAAGTAATGATATTGAACTTCTGCATTTTTGCTATGGCCATATTAATTCACAACCTTATCCATAATGATTTGCAGAGCCTTTTCTTTTTTTTCTGGTGAAATGTTTCGTAATTTTTCTTCTTCTTTTTGGGTCCGTTCAATCAAAGGCTGTTTGATTTTTTGTAGTTCTTCTTCACACTGCTTTTGCAAGTCTTTTTCTTGTTGCTTTTCTTCTTGTAATAACGTTTCTTCAAATTCTTTCATTTTTTGATTACTTTCTTCTTTTTGATTCTGAATCCGTTGTTCAGCATCTGAAAGTAACTTTTGGGCTTTCTCTTCAGCCACAGCTAATTTTTGAATAGCGTCAACACTCATTTGCTCACACTCCTTAAAATTGTTTATTAATAGCTCCTCATATAAAACACTTAACTGCTGCACTCTTTTAATTGTATTATTAGATGGCAAAAAATTTCCTGTAACAAAGAATCTTCATTCTTTCTTTTTTAGTAAATCTTCTATCGAATAACCAGCTAGTTGTTCCAAGAAAACTTGTTGACTATCAGATAACATCTGAATCAAGTTATCATTGACAACTTTTGATTTTTCTGAAGAACGAAACACATGGTCAGCCAACCCATTCAAATGGATGACTGGTGCTTTTCCCTCGATTGCATAATAAACATCAATCATATAAATATCTTGGATTGATTTTGCTAAACTAAAACCTCCTCCTTTACTAACAGTTGAAGTAACCAAACCGCTCAACACTAATTTACGCAAAATCTTTTTTAAATAGGAATCAGAAACATCTAATTGCTCACTTATTGCGTAACTTTTGACCGGTTGATGCCCTTTCGCCACAGCTAAAATCAAAAGAATACAAATTGCTTCTTCCAAACTATTTTTAACTCTCATGAAAATTATTCAAGCTCCTTATCATTTTTTTACAAAAGCAACTTAAACACTAACTTTAGATAAAAGCAGCTCAGTCATTGACTTTTTGGTGACAAGCTCCAAAATTAAATCAAAATGAAAAAAATTCCAAACCTTTTCATATATTTTTGGAAGCCTAAGTTCTAAACTATCTTGTTTTTATTCAAGGACATTTAATATCCATAATTAATGTTAACGGAAAAAACGCTAAGGGTCAAGGATAAAGCATAAATTTCATAAAATGTTCATAATTAACCAAATTATTTGACAGTTTTATTTATTCTTTAAAACGTACCCTTTCTTTGAAGATACAAGGCTTGTTTTCCGGCGTTTTCATAAAGTTTTTTCAAATCACTCGTTTTTATGACTGCTTCTTTTTTTCCATCTGATGTATTTATATACATATTTTCTTGATCCATTCCTACAATGACAATTGCATCTAGATAGTAGTTGCCTTTATTATTTTTCTTAGTAAAGTCACTGTTTTTTTCAGAAATAGCTATCCAAACTGGTTTATCCTTTTGCACTTGTACCGCTAATTTGTCAAAAGACATATTTTTATCAAAAATAACTTCAAAATTCTCGCCACAAACTTGTTTGACAACTTCTGCGATTGGACCTACATTGGTGCCTACTGCTTTTCCATTTTTGATATTTCCTACAAACCCTCTATCAAGGTCGCCAGTTTTATAAGGTTCAATCCTAATTTTACTTGCTAACTCATTTTTATTGGTTGGAATCAAGTAATATTGTAATAGCATGGATGCTGCTGTCACAGCACCTCCATTTTCCAAAGGTTCATCTTCCAATCGATTTTCAGAGGGAACATCCAAGATGACTGTTTTGACGAATTTATGATTGCCCTTCGTTTCTAATTTCTGAACTTCATCTTTAACAGCTTTATCTTCTTCTACTCGGCTAGTTTCTGTTGTTTCAACACTTTTTGTTCTAGACTCTTCAGTCATGTCCTCAAGAGCAACCGTTGTAACCGTTGTTTGCATGGTGCTTGTTTTTGTTGGTTTATCATAAAAGATAAAAAAAGTACAACCAACAATGATTAAGCAAGATAAAATGATTCCAGCAATTAATTTTTTCATGAGATTGCCTCCTGCTAGATTATATAGTAAAACACATTTAGCAATCGCTTCGATGTCGCTTACGTTGTTGACTTCCCCTGTCGTAACTTTGCTGTTTGATCGATTGCTAAATGGTGTTTTTGCATAATTATTCGTAATCTTTATATATTATAATTTCCACCCGTCGGTTTTTTTCTCTTCCTTCTGCCGTTTTATTACTTTGAAGTGGAACTGTATCTGCAAAAGCTTGGATGGAAATATTAGTTTGTGAGACAGCTTTTTGGGAAATCAGATAATCCATAACAGCAATCGCTCGACTCGCACTTAATTCCCAATTTGAGCGTTTAGGATCCACTACATTATCTGAATGGCCCGCGATAACAACTTGCTTATCTAACTCCTTTACATGAGTGCATACAATATCAAGATGTTGTTTGACTGTATCGGTAAGCTCAGTGCTTCCAGGAGCAAATAAAATGGCATTTTCTAAAGAAATGTGGATCCCGTCCGAGCGTAAAGAAACAGAGACTTCGTTATCTAAATTTGCTTGTTCAAGTTCTCCTTTGATGGTTTGGCGTGTTTGAGCCATTTGTTCATCTTCCATTTTTTGAGCAACCACTGCTTCTTTGGCTGCTTCTGTTGTCACTGTTTTTTCACTGTCTTCTTTTGTAGCTGCTTTGTTTTTTTTATGTCCTAAATCCACCACATCCCCAACAATTGAATCACCAGCAGAATTATTTGAAAAAATAACTCCAAACTCGCTTTTTACTTCTTCAAATTTCCCCTCATCCACTTTAGCAATGGCAAACATTACGATAAATAGGGCAAGTAAAAGTGTCAGCATATCGGAATAAGGTAAAAGCCAGGCTTCTCCAGCTTCGGTTTCTTCCGCTTTTTTCTTTTTTCTCATATTCCTCGCCTTTCCTTATCTTTCTTTTGGTCTTTGAGAGGGTTCAATTGCGCTATATAGCTTTTGTTCAATGGTTTTTGGTGACTGTCCTGCTTGGATACTCATAACACCTTCTAAAATCAACCACATCGAATCGATTTCTTCAGCTGACTTACGTTTTAATCGTGAACCAAATGGCTGAAAAAGAACATAGCCAAAAAAGATTCCATATAATGTAGCTACAAAAGCCGCAGAAATCATATGTCCCAAAGCATCCACATCATTTAAGTTACCTAAAGCCCCAATCAAGCCAATGACAGCCCCTAACACGCCCAAGGTCGGCGATGTACTTCCTGCCGTTATAAACATGTTTGCTGCTGTTTGATGTCGTTCTTCGATCCCTTCAATCTCACTTTCCATGATTTCTTGAATTTGGTCAGGATCGATTCCATCCACAACCATTTCCAACCCTTTTTTTAAAAAAGGATCCTCTAAACTTTGCACACTATTTTCTAAGGAAAGCAAGCCATCTCGTCGCGCTTGATTTGATAATTCTACAATTGTGCCAACCATTGCCGCTTTATCATATGTTTTATTTTTAAACAATACTCCAAAAATTTTGGGTAATCGTTTGATGTCGCTACTGGGAAAAGAATTAATGAGGGCAGCGATCAATCCCACAAAAATAATGATGATTGCTGCTGGATTGATTAGTACCGTCACATCAGCCCCTTTGACAATCATCCCTACAACGACTGAAAAAAATCCTAAAATGATTCCTACAAGTAAAAATATATCCATTTCTTTTTCCTCCACAACTTTGACACGCTCACTTATACTATCGGTTGATATTTCAAAACATTAAGCCTTTTTTTAAATAAATAAAAACACATGCTGAAAAAAACTTCAACATGTGTCATTTTTAGGAATCGCTGCTCGAAATTTCACGCCAGGTTTCCAATAATTCTTTCAAAAGATGCTGTACTTCGTTGACTATTTCAATCTCTTTTTTTATATTTGCGGTTACTAATCGCTGATACATGAAATCGTATAATTTCACCAAACTTTCCGAAAGGATTGGATCGACCTCTTCATTGATAGAGTAACGCAATTCATTAATAATTTCTTGGGCTCTTATTAAATGGTCAGAAGCTTTCTGAGTTTGTCCTTTTTCAATATCTCGTTGACTGAGACGCGTATTTTTTATAGCTGCTTCTAATAACATTTCAATTAGTTTGTGTGGAGAAGCACTCATGACTTGTGTTGTCAAATAATGCTCTTGTTTGGATTGATACATTTTTCCGACTCTCTTTCAATAATAGAATTCATAGGAAGAAGCCAATTCAGGTTGAGTATAAACAGAAGAATTACTTTGCTTCCTATTTAGTTGTTCTAGCTCACGTAAAACAAATCTTTTATTTTGTTTGATTTGTTCTTGTAATTTAGTATATTGTTCTGTAATTTTTTGGATTTCTTCTTGATAAACCTGCGGATCAAAAGACAGCTTAGATAAACTATGAAGGCGATGATTTGTTTTAACTAATAAAACTTCAATTTCTTCAATAGAAAGTGCCTCTTGTTCTAAGTCTTTTTGAAGGCCAAATAAAACTGTTTGTACTTTTTTATTTTCTTTTTTCATCGTCTTTCCTAATTTCCTGTTTGGCTAAATTGGTTCACTAACCAACTCATCTGACTTTCAGCTTCCATCATCGCTTGGTCTAATCTTGTAAACATGGCGACATACCGATCCCGTTTTTGTTCAATGATTATTTCCACTTGTTGAATCTGTTTGTTAAGGTCTTTAATAGAAGATTCAAACGTATCAAATTTAGTAGCAATAATCCCTTTACTATCGGATTTTTCTGAGAGATAACGATCTGCTAAACTTTGAAGGCCTACCGTATATCCACTCTCATTAGTAACGCCATCAACTTTTTCATTTTGGAAGAAAAAATTTTGCACCGCTTCTGAATCTTTTTCAAATTGTTCTGTGAATAGTTCGTCATCAAATCCCAACGTTCCTTCACGATCGGTTGTTGAGATCCCTAATTGGCCTGGTTTCAAACGAACTCCAGAAGTCATAGGGGAAGTAATCAAGTTACGTAATTCGGCTTGCAATCTAGTTAATGAGCTATCTCCAACTAATGCACCCGTTGTATTGCCTTCCTCACTTGGGTTTCCAACGCTCAATTTGTCATTGATCAAACTCATCAAGCTATTATACTGACTAACAAAATCTTTTACAGATGCCTTCATTTTTTCGGTATCATTTGTTAAAGATAACTTAACCGGTTTATCATTTGTTGTTTGTACCAAGTTAAAAGTGACTCCTTCGATCACATCCGATACGGTATTACTGTCTCGAATAATTTCGATGCCGTCTAGACGAAATTTAGCCTCTTGTCCTTTAATTGTTTCTGCAGTATCAAAGCCAACGACACCTACTGCAGTTCCTTTTACAGAAAAATTACGTCCCCCTGTTTTTGTATTACTCAAAACTAATCGATCATCAACTACAGAGGCACTGATTCCTGATTCTTTAGAGCTTTTATTGACTTTGGTCGCAACCTCTTTTAATGAATCTGATGAACTAACAGAAATCGTAAATACTTTTCGATTACCCTCTTCGTCTACTTCTGCAGATTTTAAAATCAAATTTCCTGAAAGACCTACTTGATCGACTTGTTCTTTTGAAAGTTTTGATCCAACCATTTTTGTTGCTGTAGCCAATTGATCGACTACTAATGAATAATTGCCTTCTGCTGCATCCGCCGTCCCAGAAATTGTGGCTGCTTTCTCATCAGAAGAAGATGCTTTTTTCGTTTGGAAGGCTTCATTTGATTGCAAAACTTTCAGCTTGGTCAAAAAATTATTCAAACGCGATTTTACATCACTCCACGCCGTTTTCTGCTTCTGGATATCTTCAATGCGGTTTTGGGATCGAATCTTTGGAACGGTTTCTCCTTGCAATAATTCTTCGATTTCAGTAGAAGTAATTCCAGAATACTGTCCCAAAATACTACTAACACCTGATGCACTTGTAATACTTGCCATTTTATTCCTCTCCTTTTTTATTTTCTCGTCCTTTTCTACTATTACTATCGGATAAAACTCAAAAAATTAAAGAGAAAAACAAAAACTAATCTGTTTCCTATGTAAAAAAAAGGCCAGCTAAAAGCCGACCTTACTTTGATTATTGTAATAAACTCAATACACTGTTTGGCATTGCATTGGCTTGAGCCAACATAGAAGTAGCAGCTTGAGAAAGAATGTTATTTTTCGTAAAGGTCATCATTTCTTCTGCCATATCTACATCACGAATCCGTGAATTGGCTTCTGCTAAGTTTTCTTTGGTTGTTGTCAAGTTGTTCACTGTGTGAGAAAGTCGATTTTGAGCAGCACCTAAGTCTGAACGTTGACCAGAAACAGTCTTGATGGCATCATCGATATTCTTGATTGCATCAGATGAAGCTTTGCGGCCTGCTTCATCAGTTCCTACTTTAGCATCTTCTAAAGCTTTTTCAGCCTTTTCTAATTCATCCACTGCAACATCATGAGCATCCTGGGCGTCTGCTATTTCACTCTCGTCAGCGCCAGAAGCTTCTAAATCTTTTAATACTTTTTCTGCATCCTTCACAACTTTGTATTGGTCATCATATGCTTTTTGTTCAACTTTAATGCCTTCAGTATCAGTTAGTGTAGTTTCTTTTAATCCTAAAGAATCTGAAGACATATTTTTAACTTTCACTTCCATATCTTGACCACCATTGGCTCCAATTTGGAAAGTAAATACTTGCCCCTCACCTTCACCATCTGAGTTCAACAATTTTTTAGTATTGAATTCTGTATTTTCAGAAATACGAGTAATTTCTTCTTTCAATGCATCAAACTCTTTATTGATTTCAGCACGATCATCCGTACTTAGCGTTCCATTGGCGCCTTGAACGGCCAAATCACGCATACGACCTAAAATAGAGTGAGTTTCATTTAAAGCTCCTTCAGCTGTTTGAATCAATGAAATGCCATCTTGTGCATTGCGAACGGCTTGGGTTAAGCCACCAACTTGGCCTTTCATTTTTTCAGAAATAGCAAGTCCAGCAGCGTCATCTCCAGCTTTGTTGATACGTAAACCTGATGATAATTTTGCTAATGAATCACTTTTAGAAGTATTGGCAGATGTCAAACGACCGTATGTGTTCATTGCTGAGATATTTGTATTAATTCTCATTTTTTCTTCCTCCTAGGAAATAGTTTTTTATTAAGGTTACCCTCTACTATATTTATCGGTTTTTGGCAGAAAAAGTTAATAACTTTTTAAATTTTTTTTTGGAATTTTTGATAAACCTTCAATACTTTTTTTGTATTTTCTGAATATGTTGTTGTTTTACCTCTTGGCTTTGATTACTATATTTTTTTAAAATAGTATAAATTTGATTGATGATTTCTTCTGAAATAATAGTTGTGGATTGATGATTACGTAGGGTTCTTTTTAGTTGCCTTCTTTTAATAACAATGTTCTTTCCGATACTTAATTTTTTAAACTCACACCTTTCACTAAACACAATGAGAGACGTTATCTCTCTTTCAGGAAACAAGACTTGTAAATACTTGATATGTTTTTTATTCTGCCAAATAGGGTTAAAAAACTTATATTTTTTACCATGTATCATACTTGTCCAATATTTCGAATTTAAACTTCCAAAAATCCAGCCACTATAATTTTTACTTTCAATGACATAGATTCCTGAGGTAGTGATACAAATAAGATCGAGTTCCGTTGTTCCTTCTTCAGTTGGTAAATAGATATTTGTCAAAATCTTCGTTGGTTTTGACAATTTTTCTAATTCAAAAAAAATTAATCCTTCTCCAAAGGCTCCTTTGTCCATCAAAAAATGAAGTAAGCTTGTCCCGCTCTCTTCTTTATATTTTGACAACTGAAATTTGATAATCAACGGGATATGGCAAAAATAATAGCGGTTGTGATAAAAACCAACCGCATCACATCAATTCCCATCTTAAAAACCGACTGAAAGAGTGGTTTATAAAGCTCCATATAGTCAATCGTAGCAAATCCTCCTATTTCTTATTATTTTTTTTACAAAAAATCAAGGAAAGTAAAAAAATGGTCTTCCCTTGATTTATTCAGGTATTTATCTACAGATTTATCTTACATAATCTAAAATAGACGTCTGCATTATTTTAGATCCCATCGCCATCGTCGTTTGATAAGCAAGCATTTGGTTTTGATACTCCATATATTTTTCTGCGACATCAACATCTTGGCGCTCAGACAAGGCCTGCGTAAGATTTAATTTCTCAGTGTCCGATCGATCAGAAGCAGCTTTTAAACGATTCGCAATCGTTCCTACTTGGGTTCGGACATTAACAAAATTACTAGCAAATTCATCGATATCATTTAGAAAATCCGTACCAAACTTTTGTTTATCTTCTTCTGAGCTAGAAGCAATGTAATCTGTCAATTGTCCGATAACTTCATTAAAAAAACGATTTAAGTTTTTCTCTTTATTCCCATCAATCGTTAGTAATTTATCTCCATTAGTCACTAAATCTACTTGTACATTGTCCGCAATCTGACGTGGTAAATTTTCTTTGGTACCGTTGTATTGAATGCCTATCACTTCATCGTCTTTTTTTATCACCGAAAAAGGAGCCGTGGTCGTATTTTTTCCTGCAAAAATATATCGTCCATCAAAATTCGTATTCAAAGACTCCACAATTGCTTGAATTTCTTGTTGGATTTCATTTTTATTGGCACGTACTTCGTCAGGGCCAGTTGTGGCATTGGCACTATTTTGTAATAAATCACGAATATGATCAAGAGATTGTTTTGCGCTAGCTAAGGCACCATCTTGGGTATTGGACCAAGAAATTCCATCTTTTATTTCTTGGGCATACGTATCATTTTGTCCTAAAGAAACATTTAAATTCATGATTTTTGAGACAAGCAATGGATTATCCGAAGATTTACTAACTTCTTTTAAAGTAGACAATTGATTCAACGTTTTTTGGACATTGGTGGCATTTGTCCCCAGATTTGTCAAAAAATCATGATAGGTCATATTGGTTGAAATACGCATCTACTACACTCCTGTTCGATTGATTAAAGTATCTAACATTTCAGAAATGGTTTGGATTACTTTGGCATTGGCTTGAAAAGCTTGCGAAAAGCGAATCACATCTGATACTTCCTCATTGATATTAACGCCTGACACAGATTGATCTTTATATTCCAATTGGTTTAATAAGGTCAACTGTGCGTTTGCTGTATTATCAGCTTGTTGTTTTGATATCCCATTTTTAGTGACAATACTATTGTAGTGATCGGCAAAGGTTCCAGTATCCCCATTTTTTTGGTTGAAAACGTCGCTGACAGCTTGAGCTAACGTGCCATCGCCAGGCGCTGGTTTTTGAGTCTCACCATCTTCTATTTTTTCATATCCGGTCACTAAATTTTCAGGGTGTTCACGTAGGTCTTTTGCCACTGTAATTGTGGCAGCGAAATCTTCTGTTCCTAATTCAAAAAAGGAAAACTTATCGGTAGGCTTAGCTTGTGAATAAACATCATTGATCTTAACAGCCACTTCTTCGGCAAATTGATTCAATTCGTTTAAACTGGCATCGATTTCTTCTTTAGAGGCTAATTGACCTCCCATTACCCCTTCAGAAATAACAATCTCTCCTGTATTTCCTTTTCTTTCTAATGTCAAAGTATCCATTTTTACTTCTGTTCGTTTATTTTGACTTAAAACAACAAAGCCATCTTCACCGCCCATTTTTAATGAAGCAACTCTCCCGTACGAATCAAACTCAGTAGAAATATTGACCAAGCCTGAGAGTTCTTTTAAGATGCCGTCACGAGTATCTAATAAATCATTGGGTGTTTCGCCATCAGAAGCAATGGCAAAAATTTGACCATTTAATGTTTGTAATTGTTTTATTTTTTCATTGAAATCAAAAACGTTTTTTTCTAAATTATCATTTACCTCATTCCCCAGTTGTTTCAACTGCGTAGACATTTGATGTAACATGTCAGTGAAGGTATTGGTATTTTCAATGACGGAAGTCTTGGCAGTGGGTAACTCAGGATTGCTCGCTACTTTCGACCAAGAATCATGCATCACTGATAGCTGATTAAGGATACCATTTTTAGAAGGTTCATTAAAAAAGCCTTCAACTTGTCCTAAAATATCTGCCTTTTGTTCGTAAAAAGTATACTTTGAATAGGCAGTACGCGTTTGTCCACGAATAAAGGAATCAACAATACGATCAACCCCTCCAGATTTTGCTCCCATGCCAATACTACCGACGCCTGCAATATAATAAGGACGCTCTGTTTGGATATTCACACGTTGTCTAGAATAGCCATCGGTATTGGTATTGGCGATATTATGACCACTAGTTTGCAAGCCATATTGATTGACATTCATTCCTCTAGTAGAAGTTCCTAAAGCTCCGAATAGACCTGACATTTTTTTCCTCCTTACACTTGAGTATCAAAAATCCCCATTGAATTAGACACCGAATTTTTTTCTTGTGGATTGCCATAAGTTTTGAAATTTGCTGTTTTGATGGTTTCTGAGACTGCTTTTAAAAGTGTTTCTTGATAAGCAATTGCTTGTTTTGTCAACAATAAGTTTTCTTGTTGTTGCATTTGAATTTGAGCAATAAGCTTTTTTATCTTTTCAGTGCGCTCTTGGTTATATTCCTCAAATAAAGGGATATACGCTTCTTTTTGTTCTACTAAGCTTGGTAAAAGCTCTGATTGTCCCTTTATCAAATACATTCGTTCTTTCTTCAAAAGGCGCAAAAAATCCTTCAATGTCTTTTCAAATTCTGAAACTAACATGCACTCATTCCTCAGTTTCTTTCATGGATTGAAGCATTTGTTGGGCAATTTCTTTTGGCGAAACTTGATAAGTTCCTTCTTGGATTGCTTTTTTGATTGCTAAAATTTTCTCATCATTTTCAGTTGCTTTTATTTCGCTTTTTTGTGCTTGATGAATCTTTTGTGCCGTTTCTGATAAATCAATATGATCCTTTTTAACAATTTTTTCTAAATGTTGATGATTTTCTAACTCGTTTTTACGGAGGAACGGATCACGATAGTTGCCATAATTATTTTCTATTTTCATATAAATCACTCCTCATCGTTGCTTCTACTTCTAGTATCGGCTAAAAAATAAAAAAGTTAAACCAAAAGTCTAACTTTTTTATTTAAACGCTATGTTCACTTTAATTCACGCTTAAAATTATTGCCTTTTGTATTTTGAGGACACACTACATGTAGGAGCCGTTTATTTGAAGCGAATGGCCACCCACCAGATTTAAAGAATAAAGCTGAAAAAAATGAATCAATGCAAGTGACTCAATCTTTGTTTTTGTGACAAAATATTCGTAATCCGAACGCCAAAGTTTTCATTGATCACAACGACTTCTCCGGTAGCAATCAATTTACCATTTACTAAAATTTCCAATGGCTCATCGGTCAACTTATCTAATTCAATCACTGAACCAGTATTTAAAGTAAGGATTTCTTTGATTGACTTGCGACTTTTTCCTAGCACAACGCTAAGATCTAGTGGAACATCTAAAATTAAATCAAGATTGTCTCCTTCACTAATTGGGCCAGGATTTAATGGTTGGAATTCGGCTGAACTCACCGATGTTTTCTTATCTGTGGTTTTTTCTGACCTTGATTGAGGATTTTGTTCCGTTATAGGTTCTTTTTCTTCTATTTCTTCCACGATAGAACTTTCTTCATCTGGTTTACGGATCGATTGAGCTTTATCAGAAAGCATGGCTTGAGCAATATCTTCAACAACAGGTTCTGTAAAGACTTGCATGATTTCACTTTCAATCAGTCCCTCCACACTTAATGAAAAGGAAATACAGTAAATTTCGTCTTCGCTGACGATTTTGTCATAAGTAATCGATTCTTGATTCTCCCATAAGTCAACAACAGGTGGCAAAATGTCCACTTTCCGATTAATCATGGTGGCCATGGAAGTAGAAGCAGAACCGATCATTTGATTCATCGCCTCTGCCACGGCACTTAATTCCAATTCTGTAAATTTTTTAGACTTAGGATTTCCATCTCCACCCATCATCAAATCGGCAATAATCACAGCATCATCGACTTCTAATAGCATTAAATTTGAACCGAATAATCCTTCGTTGAATTCAACAGTTGTTGCTACTTTTGGAGCGGTTAACCCTACTAAAATATCAGCAAATTTTATTTTGGAAACTTTCGGGGTGGTAATTTTTACGCGACGATTCAAAATTGACGACAATGTTGTTGCTGCTTGTGACATAGAAATATTACCAACTTCACCGATAATATCAAATTTGTCTTTTTCATCTAGTTCACTAACGGCGCCCTCTTCTTTTTTGGAGACACCTCCATTTAACATTGCATCGATTTCTTCTTGAGTCAAACGATCACTCATTCTTCTTGTTCTCCTTCCATTTTATCCAATAGCTCCACTGCCAACTGATCTTTATATTTTCCTGGCCGTACCTTATAAAATTTTTCTCCTTCAATAAAAGTGTCCAGAGGATCAGTAATTTTTCGATCCAATTTGACCACATCGCCAGGTGCTAAATGTAGAAAGTCGGCAAGATTCATTTGAGCATCTCCTAGAGTAACTTTCAATTCAAGATCGACAGCATTCAGATTTTTTTGTAATTCCTGAGTGTCAGCGGCGGATCCTTGTTGATTGGAATCAAACCAATTTCTAAAACTCAGCTTATCTAAAATTCCTTCAAAAAAGACATAAGGAATACACAAATTGATGAACGTTTCCATCTTCAAAACCTTGATTGTAAAAGTAACCATTACAACTGGCTCGTTAGGTGACATGTTTTGTAGTAATTGCGGATTTGTATCCATCCCCTCTAAACCAGTGGTAAGTTCGCAAGTGTCTTGCCAAACATGTTCAAATACAAAGAGAAGCTGTTGAACGACTTCTTCTAAAACAGCAACTTCAATTTCAGTAAAACTTTTTTTAGGAGGAATTACTTTCTCTTGGTCAAAAGTCTCTTGAGCTTGCAGAGAATCCAAGCCTCCGCAAAGAATTTCGACCAGTAACATACATAACTGAGGGTTCATCTCGACCAGCTGTACGCCATTTAATGGTTGAGAATGAAAGATTCCTAACAAGGTAAATTTTGGAATTGAATGAATAAATTCATCATAGCTGACCTGTTCAATTGCGGCTAAATGGAAGCCCACATTGGTACGTAATTGTGTGGATAATACACTACTACTCATTTTGGAAAAATCTTCAAAAATCATATACAAGGTGTTGATATATTCTTTTGAAAGTTTTGTTGGTCGTCTAAAGTCATATTTTTTGACCTTCGTTTTTTCGCTTTCTTCTTCAATGATTTCTTCATCTAGTTCACCACTTGACATCGCTGATAGTAATTGATCGATTTCTTGTTGCGACAGTACTTGGTCCACTTGGCACACTCCTTTCTTTAAAAAATACGATGATTGACTTTAATGATATTGGCTACTTGATCAGAGAGAAAAACAAGACCTGCATAAAATTCCTGTGTTTTTTCATCAGCTAGTTGTATTTCTTCTGGATTCACATCGATCACTTCAATCACTTCTTCTATCAAAAGACCTTTCTTTTCCTCTTTTTGTTTTAAGATTAAAATGTTACGACTTTTTTGAGGTCTCTTAATTTGTAACAATTCCGCCAAATTGATTACGGTCAAAACTGTTCCACGAAGATTAATCAGACCTTCTACCCAAACCGGTGCTAAAGGAACTTTGGTAATCTGTAAAGTATCAATCACTTCTTCGACAGAATCGGCTTCGATCAAAAAGTGCTGTTGATTCATTTTAAAAAGAATCATTTGCATAATAATTGCCTCCTCTAAGTTAAGAAAGTGCTTTGTCAATCGCTTTGATTACCCGATCAGTATCAAAGGGTTTCACAATAAAATCGACGGCCCCCGCACGAATAGCATCCATAACCATCGCTTGTTGGCCCATTGCTGAACACATCACTACTCGAGCAGCAGGGTCAAATTCACGAATCATTTTTAAAGAAGTCAATCCGTCCACTTCTGGCATGGTAATATCCATCGTTACTAGATCTGGAGAAGTGGCTTGAAACTGTTCAAAGGCTTCTTGGCCATTTTGAGCCTCGCCTGCTACCTCATACCCATTTTTTTCCAATATATCTTTTAATTTCATACGCATAAATACCGCGTCGTCTACGATTAAAACTCTTTTTGCCATCTTCTTTCTCCTTTCAAATACCTATAATTTTCAATATTTTTTCTATGACACCTGGTTCTGGAATGAAAAATAAAGAGGCTTCCAAACTTTCTTGGTCATAACGAAATTCATTACGAATGATGAGGATTTGTTCATCAAATTGGTTCATTTCCATATAGATGCTACTAATGATTGCTCCGAAATAATCAAAATAAAGATGCGGGGAGGTAGAAATTACCTCTTTTTTTAAAAGTTTTCCTATTGCTCCTAAAAAGGAATTGGTCAAGATGTTTGCTAACTCGGTAATAGCGGACTCTTGCACTTCTTTTTTGTACTCATCTGAGCCAATTAAAAACTCAGTCATTTTACTGGCTGAACGTTTGGTTAATATGAACAAAAAAACACCTGGTAAATCACCTAAGACTGTGCTTAGTACAGCTGTTACTTCTTCAGTTTCAGCTAACATTTGTTCATAAATGGTTTTATAGCTTAAAATCTCGACTTCTGGTACTTGCATCTCAATTTTTTTATCGACTAATTTAGCAATGCTGGTAGCCGCATTTCCACCACCAATATTAATGATTTCTTTTAATCCATCTATCTGCAATGCTGAATAGTTCATGCTTTTGTCCTCATCTCCTGACAAAGCATAGGTATATCAAGAATTAAGGCGATTGATCCATCGCCCAAAATGGTTGCTCCTTGATACTTTTGAATCTTTTGTAAAATCGGGTCAATTTTTTTTATGACGATTTCTTGTTGGCCAATCAATTCATCTACCAAAATACCATAATAGTGTTGATCAGCTTTTACAATAATCGCGTATTGTTTTTTCGCAGTTTCTGAAGAAATGCCCAGGTGTCTTTGCGTCCGAATAATAGGAATCATTTCCGATTGAAAAGCGTAAACTTCTTGGTTTAAGGTTTCTTGAATCTCTTCTTCTGTGATTCGAACCACTCGATCAACGACATCTAATGGCACAGCGAATGTTTCCGAACCGATTGTGACCATTAAAGCCTCAATGATTGATAAGGTCAATGGTAATTTAATGATAAACTTTGTTCCTACATTGTGTTGACTTCGTAATTCAATCGTTCCACCTAATGTATTGATTTTTGATTGTACAACATCCAATCCTACGCCACGTCCTGAAATATTCGTGACCTTTTTTGCTGTTGAAAAGCCAGGATGAAAAATGAGATGTAAAATTTCATCTTCAGTCATCGCACTCGTATCGATTCCTTTATTTTCTGCACTCTTTTGAATTGCCTCAGGATCCATTCCTTTTCCGTCATCTTCAATAGTAATCATAACTTGATTTCCCTCTTGAAAAGCTGAGAGGCGAATCGTTCCTTTACTATCTTTTCCTAATTTTTGTCGTTTTTCAGGGGATTCAATCCCATGATCGGCAGAATTACGTAAAATATGGATTAAGGGTTCACTCAGTTCAGAAACAACTGTCTTATCAAGCTCGGTTTCCTCGCCACTTATGATAAGCTCCATTTCTTTATTTAATTCATTGGCCAGGTCACGTACCATTCGAGGAAAACGACTAAAAACCACTGAAACTTGTTGCATCCGAATTTTCAAGACCAAATCTTGTAATTCAGTGGTTAGTCGTGAAACTTCTTCTAAAGAACTTTTAACATCGTCCATATTGGCACGACTACTCGCTTCTTCTAGTTGGTTTCGATAAACCACAAGTTCTGAAACCAAGTTTAAAAATAAATCTAACCGAGAAAGATCGACACGAATGGATTGAGTTGTTGCGGCTTTTTTGTGGACTTTTTTCTCTGTTTTATTTTTAGCTGATGCTTGTTTGTTTTCTTTTTCTTGTGGTTTACTTTCTACTTTTTCCTTAGAAAGCTGGTGTTTTTTTTCTTCAAACGCTTCGATAACAACTGCTTCAATTTCACTGCTACTTAAAATCAATTTTTCGATTTCTTCTTTTTCTGCGACTGTCACATATAACAATTGGAAATCCGTCTCAAAGGCTCCTTCTTCCAATTCCTGAGCTGACGGTTCACTATGAATGACGTCACCTTCTTGTTCGAGTTTTTCCATTACTAGAAAAGCTCGAGCCCCCTTTAAAACAGATTGCTCTTCCACGCGAACAAGAATACTAAAGGTTTTGTGTCCTTGCATTTGAGCATTCTCTACCACATGGCAGTCGCTTTCTTCTAACCTTTCAAATCCTATCTTTAATTCCTGCTTATTTTTGTTAAAATTAGTGGTTGTTTCTACAGCAGAATTGGTGATTGCTGAATGCTCCTTTTCCTCCACACTTTGTAAACGTTCGATGAGAGGCTGAATCGTTTGAGGATCCAACTCTTCGTCAGCTCGTAATTGTTCAACCAAGTCTTGTAAGGTATCTAAACAACTAAAAATCAGTGAAATAGAGGCACTCGTCACGGCAACCTTGCCTTCTTTAAAAAGTTCAAAAATATTTTCCATTTTATGGGTTAAATTGGTCATCACATCATAGCCCATGGTGGCAGCCATCCCTTTTAACGTATGAGCTGAACGAAAGATTTCATTCAATAGATTCATATCAGAGGGATTTTTTTCCAAACCCAAAACGTTATCGTTTAACTGTTGTAAGTGATCATCCGTCTCTTCAAAAAACAATTCACGATACACACTATTATCATCCACTCGTTAACACTCCTTTCTATTTTTTCTGATAAATAAACGAATCAATTTTTGTCAGATTAAACTTCTCACAGAAATTAATTGTTTCTGTTGCTCCTGTAAATAAAATCCCTCCTGGTACTAAAGCATCACTGAATTTCTGATAAACGTCATCACGAGCTTGGCTTTTAAAATAAATCGTCACGTTCCGACAAAGGATCACTTGCACATTTGCTTCATACGGATCCTTTAAAAGATCCTGTCTTTTAAAATGAACGTTTTGTTTTAAATCTTTTTTAATTTGAAAGGAATCGTTTGAAAGCGCATCAAAACAAGCAGCTTTTTCTATGGGAGAAATATTTTTAAGTTCGTTGTTTTTGTAAATACCATTTTTGGCTCGTTGCAAAATTGTCTGATCGACATCTGTTGCTATAATGCGGGCCGAATTAATTTTTTGCTTTTTTAAAATCATCGCCACCGTGTAAGGCTCTGCTCCTGTTGAACAAGCAGCACTCCATATTTTAAGTAATGGAAACTGTTCTGCTAGTAAAAGTAATTGTTGTTCAAAACGTTCAAACAATTCTGGATTTCGATAGAATTCAGTCACATTAATAGTAAGGTGTTCCAAAAATTGTTGTCTTAAAAGAGGTTCTTTTTCTAAAAGTTGTGCATATTCTACCAGTGAGTGAGCACCGTGAGTTTCCATGATATTTTTGATACGGCGTTGCATCTGTTTTTCTTTATAGGACTCTAAATCGATTCCTAAAGTATGCTTCGTCCATTGATTAAAAAACGCAAAATCTAGTATCATTGCTTATCTCCTTACGATTTGCGCGACTTTTTTACAAATTTCTTCTAAGGACAATATCTCATCAATCACGCCTCGTTGAATTGCTTGTCGAGGCATACCAAATACCACAGATGTTTCTTTATCTTGTGCAATTGTATATCCTCCAGTTTCTTGGATTCTTTTCATTCCAGCTGTTCCATCTTTTCCCATTCCTGTTAAAAGAATAGCAACTAATTCTTCCTTAAAAGAAGCCGCAGCTGAAAGGAATAAAGGATCTACAGCAGGTCTTGTTCCATGAATTTTTTCATTTTGGTTCAAGTAAATCTGGTGCCCTTTAATTTCCATATGATAATCTCCTGGACAAAGATAGACTTGATTTTTTATGAACATTTCATTTTCCGCTTCACAAACAGTCACTTTGGTCTCCTCATTGAGTCGCTGAGCAAAGGAAGCTGTAAATCCTTTAGGCATGTGTTGTACGATAAAAATAGGCATTGTTAGACTATCTGGCAATGCTTTGACTAAATTTAATATTGCTTTTGGTCCGCCGGTAGATGCTCCAACTACGATTGCTTTAATTTTAGTAGGAAGCTTTTTTGTTAATAGTGTGAAAGCCTCTATAGATTCTTGGACGAGTGGCTTTTGAACGGAAACACTTCGAATCTTCCAATAAAAATCTTTGATCCACTCGTTTTGTATTTCCGTAATATTATGCGGCTTTTCAACAAAGTCAGCGGCGCCTAATGCCAAGGCTTCAATCGTTGTTTCTTTATTTGTCAAAGCACTTAACATCACAACGGGAATGGTGTTTTGTTCTTTGATCTTTTTTAACGTTTCTAGCCCATTTAAAACAGGCATCTCTACATCAAGTAAAATGAGATCTGGTTGGAGCTTTTCTATAATTTGTAGCGCTTGTTGCCCGTTTCGTGCTTGTTGACAAACATGAATATCTGGCATTTTTTCTAAAATATCAGTAATTATTTTCCGCATAAAAGCAGAATCATCGACGACCAAAATATTCATTTTTTCTCCTATAAAAACAGTTTTACATTGCTTTATTTTTAAATAATAACCACTTGTTGATTGACGATTCGTATCACTATTGAAAAGTCTTCTAAATTCACGACCATGGTGCGCCCGGCGTTGCCACCGACATGTTTACTCACAATAGGAATTCTTTCTCGTTTTAATACTTCTTCAACTGCTTCAATATTACGTGCTCCGATTCCTGTATTAAAAGCGTCGTTATTGAAAGAAAACATGCTCGCTCCACCTACAATTTTAGCTTTTAAATGAGGACGAGTTATTTGATTCTTTAATTCTTGGATCATTTGAGGAATCGCTAAGTCTGCAAATTTGGCAATTTTTACTTCTTGTCTTTCTAAAAAAGGACGGCTATCTGGTAACATAATATGACTCAACCCTCCTATTTTTGTACGTTCGTCGTAAATCACTGTCCCAATGCATGACCCTAACCCTACTGTTACTAACTTATCAGGAGCAATCCCTATCTTGTAATCTGAAATTCCTATTTTGATTTCATTTTGTGTGATCATTGCTAAGTTCCTCAAGCTCTTCTATGTGTGAGAATACTTCTTGGGTCTGTTGGTTATTAAATAGTTGCTTCAGACCTAAAAGCAAGACAACGTCGCCTTCTGACGTTTTTAAGAACCGTTCAATATAACCACTTTTCAATAATTCATGGTCAAGTGCTTCTTCATAATGGGTCTCTTCCATATAAGAAACACCGATGACTTCTTCTACATAAAATCCTTGTTTCTGATCTTGCCAATGACTCAAGATGATTTTATTTTCCGGTTGCTGTATTGAAAAGTCACCAAATAACTTTTTACGGATGTCAGTCACTGGCACAATCTGATCTTGGTATTCATAGAGTCCCAAAATAAACTCTGGGACTTCAGGAAAGCGAATCAAGTCAGGACTTTCAATGATTCGATCAGCATTCATGACATCGATGGCAAAAAACTGTTGGTGACTTTTAAAAAGCACATACTGTTGCACATAACCAACTTCTTTCTTTTTAAACTGCTCTTAGTTTGAGTCTTGTTTTTACATCGTTTTTCTTACAAGGAGAACTGATCCACTTGATATTTAAGGATACTTGCAATATTGGTCAATTCTTGAATACTCTCTTCCAAGTTATTCATAACGATAGAAACATTGTCGATATTTGAGCTGACTTCTTGCGTACTTGCTGAAGTATTGGAAATTGAATTAGAAATATCAGTAACTGCTTCTTGAACGGAGTCTTTTTTACCCATTACACTTTGAATATGCGTTTTTACGGATTGAATACTTTTTACAAATTGTTCAATGATATCCGTGATTTCATTAGCTGATTCAATTGCTTGATTTAGAGACTTTGTTTGCACTTCCCCTGTTTCATATGATTGCGCCACATTTTTAACCATGGACTCTGATTTCCCTGTGATTTCTTCAATGATTTTACGAATGTCATCCGTTGATTGGCTGCTTTGTTCTGCTAGTTTTCTTACTTCTTCAGCCACGATTGAAAAACCATGTCCGGCCTCTCCTGCTCGAGCCGCTTCAATTGAGGCATTTAGGGCTAACAAATTGGTTTGGTCTGAAATATCATCGATCAATTGTACAATTTGTCCGATATTTTGAATATCTTGATTCATGACGTTAACTTGTTCTACTAGTTGGGCTTGGTTTTCACGTTCTTTTTCCCAACTTTCAAAAACGTGAAACATCATCTCCGAATTACGAATATTGCTTTTCTGAGCCGTGTTGATATATTGGTCGATTTGTGCGACATCATTATGAATACCTGTAATTTCTTGAGATAATTCTGTTGTTTCTTGCACTGTTTTTTCAGCATTACTGGCTTCTACACTTGCAGTATCAGAAATTTTCCCCATATTTTCTTGGATACTTCCCATAGAAGACTGTAACTCTTGGGACGTCTGATCCAATTGTGTGGCCATAGTAGTGATTCGATTGCTTTCATCTTTGATTCCGATAATCATGGAACGAAAAAGATTGATAAAACCTTGAAATAAGTCATTCAACCGTCTTATCAAAGGATCTTGTGATTGTGTTTCTTCTTTGGTAAGCACAAAATTCCCAGCGTTGACTTGCTCAAATTGTTCGATCAAACGATTCATCACCTGATTTTTCTTTTTCTTGAAAAATACTTGTTCTAAAATAAACAGTATTAAAACGGTAACTAATACAATAGTAACGAATTGCTTGAAACGACGATCCAAAGCTGGATCTTGGCTACCTTTTATTACGAAAAAATAACACGCTAAAAACATAAAGACATTCAAAAGCAAGAGACCTAAACTTTTGAGAAGAATAGCAGAAAATCTTTTTTTATGATTCATTTTTCTAATCCTTTCTTTGAAGCCAATTTTTATGGACAGTTCTTTTTTTGTACTTAAAAAGTTAGTAAGAAATAAGACCAGTCCTGAAGTACCTATCGGTTATTTCTTCTCAAAGTTAAGGGGATCACCAGACATAAATATCTTTTGGATCATTTTTAAATGAATAACCGCCAAGTTTTTCATCCCGAATCAAGTGTCCGTCTTCTAATTCCAGTACCCGTTTACGCACTGAGTTGACCATGGTACTGTCATGAGTCGCCATAAGAATAGTGACTCCTTCAAGATTGAGCCTTAAAAATAATTTCATCATCTCCACGGAAGAATTTCCGTCTAAATTTGCCATTGGTTCATCTGCTAAAATCAAAAGAGGATCATTGGCGATTGCTCGTGCGATTGCGACTTTTTTCTTTTGTCCGATTGAACAATTTTCTATGTAAGTATCGCGTAAAGCACTCATTCCAACCTTTTCAATACTTTTCATTGCCTTCTGGTGTATTTCTTTTGTTTTTGTTTCGACAGCTTGTAAAGCAAAGGCCACATTTTGATAAACTGTTTGTTGGGGCAAAAAAAGATCTTCTTGGCCAATGATTCCAATATTACGTCTTAACAAGTATAATTTTTCTTTGGACATCTTATCGATCAAAAAACGATCGATTTGAACAAAGCCTTGGGAATTCTCGATTTCTTTTGTTAATACTTTTAATAAGGTGGTCTTTCCAGAACCGTTTGGACCGATAAGATAGACAAACTCGCCTGAAGCTACTTCAAAAGAAATATTTTCTAACCCTCGCGTTGTTTGGTCATAATATTTACTCACGTTTTTAACTTTGATCATTTAAACTCCTCTAATTAATCAGTCATCCGATTAATGATGGATGACATATCATCAGTTGACTGTAGCACTTGAAGATTTAAAGAATAGGCACGTTGGGTACTCATCATATCCACCATTGAAGTTGCTAAATCTACATTCGCATTTTCAAGTGCTTGTGAATGAATGTTTCCAAAAATAGCAGGAGTATCAGTCGATGATTGTAACAAACCGGTTGGTTGAAATAACTGTTGACCACGCTCAATCAATTCTGTGTCATTTTGTGGCATAAATAAAACAATTTCTCCAACCACCTGATTTCCTTGTGAACTATTGATTGTAACAACTCCCTTTGAATCAATGACAACCGATCCTTTCGGCCAAGGTTGTAGATTTTGATTCGACATTTCAACAGTCAGTCCATTTTTATTTACCAAATCTCCCTTACTGTCTAAATGAAAACTTCCATCACGCGTCAAATATAGTTGGCCATTTTTATAACGAACACCAAAAAAACCATTCCCATCGATTGCCATATCATAGGGTTGCCCCGTTTCTGAAATCGTTGCTTGACGAAAATCCTGACTCTGATTTAAAACAGTCATGCCTCGTGAATTATCCAAAGCTTCTGCCGTTTGTGCACGAGCTAGTTCATTTGTAGAAGTAGGATCTGGTAACAACTCTTTAAAACTGGTTTCTTTTCCTTTGAAACCACTGCTGTTAATATTGGCGATATTATAAGCCGTTGTATCTAAATTTTTCTGCAAGCCATTTAAGGCACTCCGATTGATTGACAATAAACTATTCATATTCATAGAAATCCTTCTTTCTAGAATCTACCAATTTCATTGGCAGCTTTTTTCAACGTGTCATTCACTGTACTTAATACTTTTTGGTTGGCTTCAAATTCACGAGAAGTTTGTAACAAGGCTGTCATTTCATCGGCAACTTCAACATTTGCCATTTCTAAGTAACCTTTTTCTAACACTGGATTTAAAATGACTTCACCGTTTTCTTCTGTTTGATAATAGGTGTTTCCAATATTCTCTAACGCTTCTGGTTGATTGAAACGTCGTACTTGGAAGTCATCTGTCCCCACTAAAACCGGTTGATTTTGTTCATTTAAAACCAAATATCCAGCTTGGGTGATGTATTGGTTTTGATCATTGAGCGCAAAGTTGCCATTTTTTGTATAACTTGTGCTTCCATCAGGCATAGCAATTGTGAAATAGCCTTCTTGGGTCAAAGCAAAATCTGACATTCTTCCCGTTTCTTTAAAGGCTCCTTTACTAGTATTCAACGCTGTCTGTGCTAATTCATTTCCAAAAGTCCAGCTTCCTAGTTCTTGTTTTTTATCAGCAGCGATTCCACCTTGAAAGTTATGGACATTTACTTCCTCTAAGGTTTGTTGAAAAACTTTTTTAGACTGAAATCCAGTTGTCTGAGAATTAGCCAAGTTACTAGCTGTCGTTTCTTGTCGCTTTTGTAAAATTTCAAAATTTTTTTGCAAGGTGTCGATTGAACGAATCATGACATTTCCTCCATTATTTTTAATTTTAGCTTACTGATAATTTTTCCATGAATTTGCGACGTACGGGCAGTAGAAATGTCCAAAACAGCGGCAATTTCTTTTAGAGTCAATTCTTCTTTGTAATACAAATTCAATATTATTTGTTCCCTTTCTGCCAATTGAGCGATGGCATCAGTAAGAATTTGTTCTTTTTCAGCAGCGATAATTTTTTTCTCTGCATCTTCATTATTTCCATCTACTAAGGTATCTTTTAATTCCATGCCACCATTTTCTTGGTGAAATAAGGTGCTTTCCAATGAGAGCGAGCTCAAATAATGGACACTCTCATAAATCTCGCCTAATTGCTTGGCATCAATTTGCATTTCTTGACAAATTTCAACGTCAGTAGCTTCCCGTTTAAATCGCTGTGCTAATTCCTCTTTGACTAAGTAATAGTGGTTAACAATTCCCATCTTATAGCGCGAAAGTTTCGCATTCCTGCGGATTTCATCTAGAACCGTGCCACGTATCCTAATTGCAGCATAGCTTTCAAAAGGAACTTTTTTAGTGGTATCAAACTTTTTTATCGCATCCATTAAGCCAATGACACCAATATTGAATAGGTCGTCATAATCATAATCTAGACTTTTCACCGAAATTCTTTTGACAACTCGTTCCACTAGTGGCAAATAATTTAAGATTTCTTCTTCTCTGGCTTGTTCATACACGGCATTTCTTCCTTTCAAAATTTGCCAAACTCTACTATACTTCAACGTTTCCAACAGTTTCGATGATGACTTCATTGGGAATTTCATTCAAAGACAAAACTGCCAAATCAGGAAAATTAAAAGTGATCAACTTTTTAAAAACCAAGCGTATCTTGGGCGAAGCTAGAATCACATGAGGAACGTTTTTTAAAGTCAGTTCTTGATGGATTTTTCCCAAGTTTTCCAAAATTTGTTGTACTGTATCAGGCTTTAATACAGGAAAAGATCCAGTAGCCGTTTTTTGAATCCCTTGCATGATCATATCTTCTACTTTTGGATGGATTACAATTACGTGAATCGTTTGTTTTTCATCTTCATATTTTGCAGCAATCGTTCGACGTAACGATTGTCGAACGTATTCCGTCAAAGTTTCGGTATCTTTTGTAATCATCCCATAATCGGCTAATGTTTCTAAAATCGTTGCTAAATCATTAATTGGAATCTGTTCATCTAAAAGATTTTGTAACACCTTTTGTACTTCTCCCAGGCGCATAATCTCAGGAATTAACTCATCAATGACTACATTGTATTGCTCTTTGATTCCTTCCAATAACTTCTTCACTTCTTGTCGCCCGAGCAATTCTGAAGCGTGGTCGTAAATGATTTGTTTTAGATGTGTCGCAATAACAGTCAATGGCTCAATAATTGTATAGCCATCAAGATCTGCTTCTTCTTTGTCCTTTTGATCAATCCACAAGGCGTCTAATTGAAAGGCAGGCTCTTTGGTGGCAATTCCTTCAAAAGGAAATTCTTCTTCTTGGCTTAATACCATATATTTATTGGGGTAAATCGTCCCGTTGGCTACTTCATTGCCGCGAATTTTAATTGAATAGTCATTAGGTCCTAAATATAAATTGTCACGAATACGAACTGGACTAACAAGAACGCCTAACTCGTGGGCCGTTTGTTTACGGATTCCGACGATGCGATCCATTAAACTATTATCTTTGGAGCTATCGACTAAAGGAATCAAGGCATAGCCGATTTCGATGGCAATAGGTTCTACTTGAAAAGCTGTCACAGGCTCTTCTTCAGATTGCTCTTCTTTTTTTCGCTTCAATTCTAACGTTTGCGCCTGTTTTATCTGTTCTATTTCGGCTTTTTCTTCTTTTTGCTTGATCAAAAAACTTAATGAAAAGATAATCGCACTCATTAAAGCAAACGGTATAAAAGGAAACCCTGGTACAATCCCTAAGATCAGTAAAATAAAACTGACGATTTTAAATAGAAGTGGATTTCGAGTAAAATCTTCTAGTACATCACTCCCAAAAGAATTTGCATTATCCGTTCGGGTCACAATGATACCGGAGGCAACGGAAATCAAAAGGGATGGAATAGAGCTGACAAGTCCATCACCAATCGAAAGTTTTCCAAATTGAGACAAAGCTTCTAAAATCGTTAGTTGACCATTCAATGAAAAGATAATAGCTCCGCCAACTAAATTGATTACAGTAATCAAAATACCGGCAATTGCATCTCCTTTAACAAATTTACTGGCCCCATCCATTGAGCCATAAAAATCTGCCTCTCGTTGCAAATCTTTTCGCCGTTTTTTTGCTTCTTGTTCTGTAATCAAACCAGAATTTAAATCAGAATCGATGGCCATTTGTTTTCCCGGCATGGCATCCAAGGTAAAACGCGCAGACACTTCTGACACGCGACTTGCTCCATTGGTCACAACTACAATTTGAACAATCATAATAATAATAAATAAAATAATACCTACAATGTAGTTGTTGCCAGCAACGACATTTGCAAATGCGTCGATAACATGACCAGCGTGTCCTTGCGTCAAAATCAAACGTGTCGAAGAAAGATTCAATCCCAAACGAAACATTGTCGTGATTAAGAGAATACTTGGAAAAGTCGAAAATTCTAATACATTTTTTGTAAACAAAGTAATGAGCAGGATATTTATAGCCAGTGTCAAGTTTACAATAATCAATAGATCTAGGATTATTTCTGGCAATGGTATAATGATTAATCCGATAATTCCCATAACGACAAAAGACAGCATAATATCGGCACTAGGAGCTTTCCCCAATGGTTTTGATTGCATCTATTCACATCCCTTATTTTCTAAAGCTTGCCTTTGTTTTTTTCTTCTAATTGATAGACTAACGCAATAATCTCAGCAACAGCTTCATACCACTGCACTGGAATTGTATCGCCTGCTTTTACTTGTGCATAAAGAGCACGTGCCACAGGACGATTTTCAATCATAGGCACTTTTTGGATTTTTGCTTCCTTTTTCATCCGTTGTGCCAGCTCATCGCTCCCTTTGCCCAAAACAACGGGTACTACATCTTGTTTTGGATCATAACGAAGAGCAATTGCAAAGTGAGTGGGATTGGTAATTAAGACGCTGGCTTCTTTTACATGTGAAATCGTATTTTTGGACATTTCTTGGTACAAAGCTTTGCGTTGAGACTTCACTTGTGGATCTCCCTCCATTTGCTTGTACTCTTCTTTGACTTCTTGTTTGGTCATTTTCAAGTTTTTACGATGACTGTAGCGTTGAAATAGATAGTCAACAAATGCCAAAATAACTAAAAAAATACCAATTTGTTGTGCCAGTTCTTTAATGAAATCTAACAAAAAATAAAGCAGTTTCTCGGTGCCAAATTCACTAGCATTGAGTAAAATCGGCAAAGCAACTTGGATTTTTTTCCAGCAAAATAGAACAACAACAATAAATTTCCCCATCGTTTTTAGCAAATTCATCAGTGCTTGCTTACTAAATAGTTGTTTAAAACCATTTACGGGATTGATTTTTCGAAAAGCCGGTTTGATTGCTTTTCCTGAAAACAAAAG
>DXDB01000051.1 GCA_019115705.1 Candidatus Tetragenococcus pullicola
ATTCTAAATAATCGAGTCCTCGCTGCCCATTGCATTTTCGCAACGGAAGCAGATATTGCTATTTTAAAAGAACAGGATGTAGCCGTCGCTCATTGTATCGGCGCAAATACAAAATCCGCCAAAGGAATCGCGCCCGTCCAACAAATGAGAGATGCGGGGATACGGGTTGGACTAGGCACAGACGGCCCGAGTAGTGGCAACACCTTAGATTTGTTTACACAAATGCGTTTGGTTGCCAATTTCCATAAAACTTACTTACAGGATCGTTCCGCTTTTCCTGCTCGTGAGATTGTCAAAATGGCAACCATCGACGGTGCAAGAGCGATTGGTCTTGCCGACAAAATTGGTTCGTTAGAAGTTGGTAAAAAAGCCGATATCGTTTTAGTTGAAACGGATTCCGTAAATATGTTTCCGATCTTCGATTCTTATTCTGCCTTGGTTTATTCTGCTAATGCCAGCAATGTTCGTGACGTTTTCATTGATGGCAAACAAGTAGTCGCCGACAAGCAGTTAACTCACGAAAACCTTACAACTTTGCGGAGTAATCTTGATCAACAGATGGGTGACTTTAGAATAAAAGCCCTCGAAAACTCCTAACATAGCAATAGCAGTAGTTGAAACAAATAAGAAAAGGATTTCGAGCTGAACTACGCTTGGAGTCCCTTTTTTATAGATATTTAAAAATCACATACTTCCTATTAGCCATGTAAAGGGGATAAAAAGCACAAAAAAGATTGTACTAGCCCCTAACACCAGTGCGAGCAGCACATTGTTCTTAATTTCCTTTATACTATAAATCATACCGAACAAGGCACTGCCATATAAGCTTATATCAAAAAATATCGATGGAAGAGCCGCAAATGTTTCTGTAAAAAATAAAAGTAAAAAGAATCCTTGTGCTGCCAGCACCCAATAGCTGCCTTTAAAGGGCGGAAACCTTTTCCCTCTTTTACGAATCAACAAATACATACCCAACAGAAAAAAAGAAAGCCAAATCAAAAAAATTAAAGCGAATACTACTACTGTTAACCCCATTTTGTCCACTCCTTTTCTTATCTTTACAATTAAAAACAGCCTATCATAAATTTATTAAGAGAAAGATAACAGGAAAAAAATTATGATATATTTAAAAGTCTTGAAAAGTTGTTTCTTCTTTTTTTGTATGCCATAATTATGGTTGTGTTTAAGTTCATTATATTATTTCAAAGGAGGCCCCCTATGCTTAAACGATTTTTTAGCTATTATCGCCCTTATAAATCATTGTTTATCCTTGATTTTGCTTGTGCTGTAATTGCTGCGGTTTTAGAGTTGGCCTTTCCTGTGGCAGTCAATAATGTTATTGATAGTATCTTGCCTTCCGGGAAATGGAATCTCGTTATTTTATCTTCATTGGGTTTATTACTGCTATATATTATCAATACAGCTATGCAATATATTGTTACTTACTTTGGTCATAAGCTGGGTGTGAATATTGAAACTGATATGCGACAAGAATTATTCACCCATATGCAAAAGCAAAGCTTCAGCTACTATGATAATCATAAAACTGGAAAGTTGATGACGCGACTAACAACCGATCTTTTTGAAATTTCAGAAGTAGCGCATCATGGACCAGAAGATATTTTCATTACGATCATTACTTTATTAGGGGCATTCTTATTGATGCTTCAAGTTCATACACAATTAGCCATTGCAACGGTTTGCTTGATCCCGTTGATTATGTTTGCCGTTTCTTACTTTAATAGGAAAATGACTCAAGTAAATACTCGTATTTTTGAAGATTTAGGCGAATTCAATGCTGGTATTGAAGCCTCTGTAAGCGGAATTCGTGTCGTTCAGGCATTCGCGAATGAGGAACACGAAGCAGAACGATTCAAATTTTTGAATCAATCTTACCGGAAATCAAAACTTCTCTTCTATAGAATGATGGGCTTTAGTTCCTCTTATAACTATTTGATTATTCGTTTGATTAACTTATTTGCCCTGTTCTTTGGCTCTTACTATACCATTCGAGGTGAATTGAGTTATGGAGATTTTGTTGGATTTATTCTTTTATCGAATATTTTCGTCCGTCCGATTGAAAAAGTAAACAACATGATTGAAATGTATCCAAAAGGAATCGCAGGCTTCCGCCGCTTCTCTGAAGAAATGGACCGCCCACCAACCATTAAGGATAAAGCAGGTGCAGTGGATGTTCATAACTTAAAAGGCGATATTGAATACAAAAATGTTTCCTTCTGGTATGACGAGTCTGAAAAAGTACTTGATAATATCAGTTTATCCATTGAAGCAGGCGAAACCGTTGCTTTTGTTGGTCCAAGTGGAGCAGGTAAAACGACGCTATGTAATTTATTACCACGCTTTTATGAAATTAAAGGAGGCAGTATCACGGTTGATGGATACAATATCCAAGATGTCACCATGTCTTCTTTACGAAATGAAATTGGTGTTGTCCAACAAGATGTCTACCTTTTCCCGGGAACCATCCGAGAAAACATTAAATATGGAAAATTGGATGCGACTGAGGAAGAAGTAAAACATGCGGCTACACTAGCAAACCTTGATCACGTCATTGCATCCATGCCAGAAGGTCTGGATACTATTATCGGAGAACGCGGTGTCAAATTATCCGGCGGTCAAAAACAACGCCTATCGATTGCCCGCATGTTCTTGAAAAACCCACCAATTTTAATTTTGGATGAAGCAACTTCTGCTCTGGATACAGAAACAGAACAAGTGATTCAAGAATCCCTTGATTCTCTGGCTGAAGGACGCACAACCTTGATCATTGCCCATCGTCTCGCAACCATTAAACATGCGACCCGCATCGTTGTGGTAGACGAAAATGGGATTTCCGAACAAGGAACCCACGAAGAATTGATGAAAGTTGGCGGAACATACCGCCGCTTATATGAAGCACAATTTTTGGAATAAGCCGAAAATCAGAAAAGCAAACAAGCGAGAAAAAAGAATGATTTTTTCATTCTTTTTCTCGCTTTATTTGTAAACTGCTAAAATATAGTTAATGGTTAACAAAACCATCGCTAAAAAAGCCACATGCGCTGCCATTCTTTTATTGTACTTCGTGTTTATTATTTACTATAATATACGAAAAAAACAACCGCTTTCTTTGAAAGGAGGTTAAAATATGTATGCGCTGAATGCAGTTCTCTGTCTCATTTTTGGAATCATTATTTACTTTTATCAAAACTTTCTAAAATCAATGTCTTTTGCTGCTTATAATCCAAGTGATTCTATCCTAATGTCTGTTTTCTTTATACTTGCTATTTTCTTTTTTATTTTGGAGTTTAGAATGTACAAAAAGACCAAAAAATAAATTTAATGCCCTTTCAATCTATTATCTGGCAGTGACCCTCAAAATGTTTAGATTCTAATCTAACTTTTGGGGGTTACTACTTTTTTTAAGGTGAGACTTCATCTACCTCCTAAACATTTGTTGATTAATGCCCAATTAGTTAAATCAATATGATAAACTAGTAGTAATTTGATTAAAAAGAAGGGAGACGTGACATGACTTTATCTTTATTTAAAGAAACTTGGTTGCATTTAATGCGAAATAGTAAAAATAGATTGACTATCGCGCTTGTTTTTATCGGTATTATTTTCTATAGCGGCTTCTTCCTTACGAAGCAGAATGGCTATGACACTATTGATCTTGATCAATTGAAAATGAGCGTCCAATCCAACAAAGGGATTATGGAAACTGCTGCTGAAAAAGGCAACTTTAACGTTAATTTGTTTACGGGAAAATCGGCTTATGCCGATGGAAAATACAAATATGAAAATAGCCGTGCCTTACTAGCTGCTATTGAAAACGGGGATGTGGGCCGCTACATTGAATTGACGAATGTGTATGTCCCTGATTTCCACTTTGAGGAAAAGAATGACTATTACAACAAGCACTCCTTGTACCCGGGGAAAGATCGGGAATACGATTCAGTAAACAACCACAATCGGATTGGGAGCTACGATCCAGATATCCTTTCGTTCCATGTCCTTCAAGAAAAAACATCTTGGCAGCAGATCCAGCTCTTTCTTCATAATTGGGGACCAACGATTCTCATCGTACTGACCCTTTTCATTGCTGCTGACGTTTTTGTTCTGGGTGTTCGCAAGCGAACGCAACAGATTGGTGTACCGATCGGCTGGGGGCGTTACCTCTTCACGCAGTCTTTAGCTATTTTAAGCTTCGTTTTGATTTTTTTCGCAGCAGCAGCCCTACTGTTTTTTATTGTAAACGGATTACTATATGGCTTTGGTTCTCTAAGTTGGCAAGTACCACTTTTCAACTACAGTGAGGACTATATGATGAATCCTGATGTATACAGCTTAATGAGCATCGGATCATTTCTACTAAAGACCATACCATTTTTACTGTTGTTACTCTATCTCTTTATCCGACTTTCGGCCCTGCTGTCTCTACTTTTTCGCCAAGAGGTTGTGGTCTTCGTTGCCGGCCTATTCGTTTTATTGTTCGAAAAATTATATTTCAGCCGCACAACTCGGGACATTTTTGGCATCGATATTAGTCACTTCCCTCAAACTTATTTTGACTTTGGAAAAGTCATATCTGGGGAAAAGAATTTTATGTTAAACACACCCACCATCACCGTAAATCAAGGCCTTTTTGTTATTGCGGCTACATTAATCGGTGTTGAAGTTCTGTTAGCTATCGCAACTTACATTCGCACACGTCAGAAATTCATTGGATAAAGGAGGGAAAAGATGCACTTAGCAAAATGGGAATGGAAAAAACTGATAAGAGATTGGAAAACACGTGTCTTATTGTTTGGCTTTTTAATTTTTTTCAGCTCTTTTTCCCTTTTATATCAGCAACAAAACTTATCTTTTCCTGAAGAGGAAATGGAAGACCAATATCACATAATCCATCAGTTATTCAACTCAATCCCTGACAGTGTCTTTTCAGGCGTTGATGGAAAAGAAGTGTATGATACTTTAGCAAAACAACAAATGCTATACGGCATGCAGCTTTACATTCTTTCTCAACGTGATGGAAACGAAATAAAAGGATTGGAGCATGTCTTCGATAGTTATTTGGAAAACGGTACGAACATCGCCCGTAACAATGCCTACCT
>DXDB01000052.1 GCA_019115705.1 Candidatus Tetragenococcus pullicola
CCCAATTTGCCAAAAATGTCGTCCCAGAACATCTTCAACTTCCGCCAAAACAAACCGTTCTTCTCCTTGTTTTAACTCTTCCACAATTTCGTTTTCCTCAGAATAAACCAGCGTTCCTTGCGGTGAAATTACCTGAAGCTTTTTTACCGAAGTTTTTTTAATTTCTTTTACCCAAGGAGTATTTTCAAGCCAAACGTCATTTGCATTGATCCATTCTTTCTCTTCTGTTTGTAAAAATTCGTCTCCCAGCACAGAATAGCCATTTCCTATAAATAAACGTGTGCTTTCAAATGGATAATCCCCTTGTTTTTTCCCATTACTTGTTCGAGCAATCGTCCCATGACAATTTTTAATTTTACCACTGACAAGCTTCGAAAAATAATTTTTTACTTGTATTATATCTTGTTCCAGTAACATCACATCGTCTTCTGATATAAATCCTGTCTGACATTGGAAGTAGTAGGTATCATTAGAAGCTTTCAAAATTTTTTCTACAGCAATTTTTTCATAAGTCTCAATGATTTTTTGTATATTTTTCTGCTCATCATAAATGGTGGCCCCATATCGAGCAGTGACTCTAACCATCGAACCTTCTGGTAAACAATGTGTTTTCTTCATCAAATTCACCTCATTATTCATAATATCACGCTTATCGATGAAAAAATACAATACCCTAGAATTTTCTTCTATCGCCTTAATGATAAGTTTCGGATTCTTCTATTCAAGAGCGTCCCCGCGATGATAACTTTTGTTTTCTTCTATTCGAGAACGCCTCCGCGATGATATCTTTTGCCTTCTTCTATTCAAGAACGCCCTCGCGATGATAAGTTCCGCTTTCTTCTATTCAAGAACGGCCTCGCGATGATATCTTTTGCCTGCTTCTATTCGAGAACGCCCCCGCGATGATATCTTTTGCCTGCTTCTATTCGAGAACGGCCTCGCGATGATAAGTTCCGCTTTCTTCTATTCAAGAACGCCCCCGCAATGATAAGTTCCGCTTTCTTCTATTCAAGAGCGTCCCCGCGATGATATCTTTTGCCTGCTTCTATTCGAGAACCCAACAAAACAGTCGTCAGCCGCTCATCTCACGGTAGATTTTAAGTAAAACACTCTCAAAATAACACAAATAAATAGTGTCGGATCATTATTTTTAAATAAATAACACCAACAATATTTTTATTTTTTGGTTAGTTATGATAAATTATTGGTAGATAAAAGTTAATCGAGGTGGATTTAATGAAAACGGAACCGAAACAAGAATCAGAATTAAAACAAAGTATTGGCGTTTTTGGCGGTAGTAGTATCTTAATAGGAATTATGGTTGGTTCAGGTATTTTTTATATTGGCTCTTATGTTTTAGAACGGTCCAACATGTCAATGGGCCTTGCTTTATTGGCTTGGTTGATTGGTGGTTTAGTTACCTTATTAGGAAGTTTATGTTTTGCTGAATTAGGGGCAATGAACCCTTCTACTGGAGGAATTTACGTTTATTTATCGGAAGCTTTTCATCCGGTGGTAGGCTATATGTTTAGCTTCCAAAGTATGTTACTTGGAGGTAGCGGGTCAATTGCTGCATTGGCCGTCGCTTTACCGATGGCGCTCAAATCATTTTTCCCAATGAGCGGAGGCGTCGTCAAAATTATTGCGATTGCTCTGATTGTCATATTTACTCTCGTCAATTATTTTGGCGTTGATATTGGTAGTAAGGTCCAAGATTTTTTCACGGTTGTCAAAGTATTGCCACTTATTTTAATTATTTTTCTAGGGCTGTTTTTGGGCGATTATACACCCCATTTAGGTGTCGCTCAAGCAACGGCAGGTCTTAATATTTTCGAAGTCATCCGCATGATTTCTTTTGCTGTCATCGCCTCTTTGTGGGCTTATGAAGGTTGGACCAATTTAAACACTGTGGCTGGCGAAATGAAAGAGCCTCAAAAAAACTTACCAAAAGCATTGATTTTATCGGTCGGTTTTACCACAATTGTTTATGTTTTATTCAACTTAGCCATTTATCGTTCCTTGTCTCCTGAATTTATTACGACATCCATTCAAAATGGTGAGTTGTATTTAGGAACCAATGTAGCCGAGACCTTTATGGGAAGTTTTGGTAATATCTTAGTTGCTGCTACTATGGTTCTAGCGATGCTTAGTTCTTTAAACGGTATGGTTCTAGCTTTTTCACGTTATGCCTATGCCGCAGCCAAAGATGGACTTTTATGGAAAACATTTGGCCACATCCATGACAAATACCGTACCCCTGATCATTCGTTGTGGTTGCAAATGGTCATTTCAATTATATTGGTTATGACCCGAGATTTAGACCAACTTACTTCGCTAGTTGTTTTTGCAGGAGCTATTTTTAATCTCTTATCAATCATTGCTGTCCCTGTCATGCGACATAAAAAACCAGACGCGCCTCGGCCTTACAAAGTTTGGGGATATCCATTTACGGTCATTCTTGCTATTGCAGCCTTTTTGGTAATTTTATTTAGCAATCTTTTGGATGATCCTATCACCTCTATTCTTGGGCTAATCGTGCCATTATTGGGTGCTGTGGCTTATTGGTATTTCAAAAATAAATACCAAGCACCACCTACGAAAGGAGCTCAAAAATAAGATGACTAAAGAAAAAATTATTCCCGAAGCACAAGCAATCAAACCAGATCCAAACTTTATGAATGTGAAAGATATTGACGATTCGATTATCATTGATTTAAAGTATGCCACCGCTGATAACTTTACCGGTCAAATAATTTACGATTTTGACACGGCCGTTTCCCGCGTTGGCACGGTAAAAAAATTAGGCATCGCAGCTAAACTATTTCGTGATCAAGGGTATCTGATCAAGATTTGGGACGCCTATCGCCCCACGACGGCTCAACAAAAAATGTATGATGTTTATCCGGTCGATGAGTGGGTCGCCAAGCCCAACCCTAACTACAGTCATGAAAAAGGCGTGACCTTTGATATGACCTTGTGCGACCTTGATGGAAATGAAGTTGAAATGCAAAGCGAATTTGATGACTTTACCGGTAAAGCCAAGCGCGATTACCCACGAACACCGGAGCAAGAGCACAATTATCAAATCCTGAAAAACACCATGGAAAAAGCCGGTTTTCATGGCTATGAGAGCGAATGGTGGGACTATCAAGACGACGACACCGATCTTTACGGTCCTATGCAAGTTGATCCAAATGATTATTAATCACGATACCTTCACAGAATTATTTCTGTGGAGGTTTTTTTAATGCAAAAAAAGACAAGTTTCTCCAAAAAAGTCTTATAGCAAAAAGCGGTTGCATCGTTTACAATAAAAATAAGAAGGAATGTGTCATCTTCTCAAAAGATGATTACCCCACTCTAGAAAGGAGACTTTTCTTGCTACGTTTAAAAAAATACGAACCCCATCAACACAAGTGGTCACCAGAAATAGCGGATGGATTTGATTACTTATCGAAAGTAGCTTTTAAAACCAACCATTCCCCACTGCGGCCTGTTAGTTTTTTTACCTTGGCAAAACCAGGGGAAAACTACGAAATAAAGCTAACAATAAAAGCAAAGGAAGAGGTACCCGAACTGCTCCTTTATACCGGAAGAAGGCAGTTTCGTGGTTACTTAACTTTTCAAAAAGGAGAACAGAAAAATTTTACTTTTTACCAATCCTTAACTGAAATTATTCCTGACTTTGAAAAAGAAAAATTAGAAATGTCAGCACTTTTTGTCACTTATTGCTGTAAAAATCCTGAAGTAATCGAAATGGAGGCAACTGCCAAACCGCAAGTTGTACGTAAGCTTTTTTTGTGTGGCGATTCGACAGTTACGGATCAAGTCGCCCCTTTCCGTTATTTTCCTGAAATGGCCTATACTTCTTGGGGCCAATCATTACCAGCTTTTTTAACAGGAAAGTTTGCCATCGACAACCAAGCACACAGCGGCAATACCAGTGAGAGTTTTCAAAAAGAAGGTCATTTTGATTTAGTCAAAAAATGGATTCGTCCCAACGATTACTGTTTGTTTCAATTTGGCCATAATGATCAGAAGATTCCGCATCTTTTGCCGCAAAGAGACTATCGTAAAAACATCCTGAAATTTGTCCGCGAAATCCAATCATTACAGGGTATTGCTGTGTTAGTCACACCCATGGGCCGTAACACTTGGCAAAATGGAGACTACAACGATTTACTGCTGGATTATGATCAAGAAATTAAAGCGTTGGGGCAACAGGTACAGGTTCCTGTCTTATCCTTACATGACAAAACAGTTGCATTATGGAAACAATTCGGTCAAAAGCGATCGACTGATTTTTTCCCAAAAGGCGACTATACCCATACCAATGACTATGGTTCCTACCAAGTAGCGACTTTAGTGGCTCAAGAATTAAATCGTGTGTTTCCTGATGACTTTTTGTTAGCAGAGAACATGCCCGCCTTTTTGCCTCAAAAAAATCGCTGGCAAGATTTTTCTGTGCAAATTGATACCAAAGACACAAAAAATAAAGACAGTGCGACTTTACACACGATGGAAGCCGCCCTTGATGAATTAGTAGAAACAATTGAAACTGTAAAAAAGAAATAAAGGAGCTCATTATGTTTAGTATTCAATCTATTGATAAAAGCAGTGTTACTCTTTCTTGGCAAGCGTTCAACCCAAGCCACGACTATGAAGTCTATTGGTCGAATAAAAATTTAGCAACGTCAACTTTTATAAAAATTGGCCAAGTGAAACAACCTTCCTTTACATTGCATAAAGCAACTCATGTCCCTCATTATTTGAAGATAGTCAGTGGCAAGCAAGAATCAGAAGTGTTTGAAACCCCAGTCTATTTTCATCAAAATGAACAATTGGAAGTTCTTGATCGAGGTCTCATCGCTATCCCTACTTCTGAAGGTGTCTTTTTGAGCTGGCGTTTATTGAAAAATGAAGTCGTTGATTTTGACCAATCGAAAAAAAGCTTAAATAGTCCAGCTTTTACTATTTTTAAAAATGGCGAAAAACTAGCGACTGTAGCTGATAGTACCAACTTTTTAGATAAATCCGGCACGATCGATACCACTTATCAAGTAACCATAGAAAACGGCCAACCTTGTCAAGTGGTGACCCCTTGGGAAAAAGAATATCTTGATCTTCCCTTAAACAAACCCAAAGACGGCATTACGCCAAGTGGTGACACTTATTCTTATCACGCCAACGATGTATCGGTGGCGGATATGGACGGGGATGGTGAATACGAATTAATTCTCAAGTGGGATCCTTCTAACTCAAAAGATGTCTCGCAACGTGGCTATACCGGTTCTTGTTTGATCGATTGTTACAAGTTAAATGGTCAACAATTATGGCGGATTGATTGTGGGCCCAACATTCGTGCCGGTGCTCACTACACTCAATTTATGTGCTTTGACTTTAACAATGATGGCAAAGGTGAAATTGCACTTAAAACAGCACCTGGCACTAAAATCATTTGCTATGACAATTTAGGTAAAGTTGTTTCAGAAAAATACATTACCCTTCCTAAAAAAGATCAACACCGCGGTGTCACACATGAGGATAATTATGTCTGTTCGGCTGACGATTATGCGAATCACTTAAAAGAGATGTTTAGGAATTGGACCACCCATCCAGAAGTTGTTGCCAAGCACTGGCCACAAACCATTGAAGCCTGCCTTGAAATCGATCCACGCTATGACTATCCTTTGTCAGACGCAGATGCCAGTGAACTTGTAGACTTTTTCATGGATGACTATGCACCTAAAAAAAGTGACAAGAATAAACTACGTGAATTTGAAGGCTTTATTTTTGAGGGGCCAGAATATTTAACCATGTTTTCTGGACTTGGTCAGGAAATTGAAACCATTGACTTTCCCTTTTTAAGAGAAGATGACGGTCTTTTATGGGGCGATTATGCCGGCAATCGTATCGAGCCTTGCAATCGTGTCGATCGTTTTCTAGCTGGGGTGGCTTATTTAGATGGTATCCATCCAGCATTGATCATTTGTCGTGGCTATTATACCCGTGCCTGTGTGGCTGCCTTTGATTTTTCGGAAAATAAATTTCAAACCCTCTGGACTATTGACAGTGGTCACGTACCTATGGACAATCCTTTTCATGATACAATTCATAATCAAGATGGTCGCGATCCCTTCTTCGGCGCCCTTGCTTGCCAAGGCGATCACTCACTTTCTTGTGCTGATGTCGATGGCGATGGTTGTATGGAAATCATTTATGGCGGAGCTACGATTGATCATGATGGCAAGATTCTCTACAGCTCCAAAGATCTTCTCCCTAACGGAAAATTAGCAAAATTCGGTCATGGGGATGCCATGCACGTTGCTGATATCGATCCTGATCGACCCGGTCTTGAAATTTTCAACGTTTTTGAAGAAGCTTCCGCGGCTCCTTATGGCTATGCCTTACGTCGCGCTGAAGATGGTACAGCAATTTTTGGTGAATATGAAGCTGTTCGTGACTTAGGACGTTGTATGGTCGGTGATATTAGAGACGAACGTGGCCTGCAATGTTGGGTCAATACCATTGGAACGTTTGATAATAAAGGAAACAAACTCAGTCAAGAAACTCTTGGAACCAATATGTCGATTCGTTATTTGCCTGATTTTTCTACTCAAGTTACTGATGGCGCTGACTATTTGACTGAAAAAGGACAGGGGATCATTAATGATTTCCGTCATGGTATGATTTTGGCACCAGAAAATACGGCCACTAACAATGGTACCAAAGGAAACCCTTGTCTAGTCGTCGACTTATTTGGTGATTATCGCGAGGAATTGATTTTACGAACAGCCGATGATCACGCGTTACGCATATACAGTAATACAGAGCTAAGTGATCGGAAATTATTTACTTTGATGCATGATACCCAATATCGGTGTGGCATTGCTTGGCAAAACAATTGCTACAATCAACCTTGTTACCCAAGTTTTTATTATGCTTCTGATTTAAATAGCTCGGAAATCTTACCGGCAATGAAACGAAAACCAACCTTTCATCTAATTGGTGATTCGACGATGCAAAGTTATGCTGAATCAAAAAGGCCGCAATTTGGCTGGGGAGAATTCTTGTTAGAAAGCTTGTATCCAAAATTGTCACAAACTATTTCTCAAGATCCTAACCGGGTTTTTGAACAAGAAAAAAATTACGAAAACCAAGTGCTAAAAATCGTCAATCATGCGATGGCAGGACGTTCTATGAAAACTTTTATCAATGAAAAACGATTGGAACCTGTCAAAGATTCGATTCAAACCGGTGATTATCTCTTTATTCAATTTGCCCACAACGATTGCAATGAAGAAAAAAAGGAACGCTATCTAACACCAGATGCTTTTGCCAAATCATTACAAGACTTTATAGCTATTGCACGTCAGAAACAAGCAACTGCAGTTTTGCTCTCTCCAATTGCTATTTGCAAAAAAGGAATAGTAGAAGATGAAAAATTAGCCACCATGGATAAAAAAATTACTGCTTATGGTCATATTGCTAGAAAAGCAGCGACAAAAAACAAGCTACCTTTTATTGATATCAATGAAAAAGCACATGATTATTTCTCAGCTCTTTCAGAAACAGAGAGTACAGATTATTATCGAGAAGATCTGGTCCATCTTAACGAAAAAGGCGCCAGATTTTATGCAGATTTGGTTACTGAAGAAATTAAAAAATGGGGCTTATTCTAGTCACATCCCATTTTCACTTTTCAAAGAGAACTATAAAAGGAGATTTCTAAAGAAATCTCCTTTTTCCAATTATGGTTGTTTTCCAATATAAGCTAAAAGTCCACCATCAACATAGAGAATATGCCCATTCACAAAATTAGAGGCATCCGAAGCTAAAAATACTGCCGGTCCTGCTAAATCATCGGTTTTCCCCCAACGTCCAGCGGGTGTACGATTGATGATAAACTCATCAAATGGGTGTCTAGAACCATCATCTTGTTTTTCTCGCAAAGGTTTCGTTTGCGGCGTTTCAATATAACCTGGGCCAATGCCATTACATTGAATATTCGCATCGCCAAATTCAGAACAAATATTTTTTGTTAACATCTTTAATCCACCTTTAGCTGCGGCATAGGCGGACACATCTTCTCTACCCAATTCACTCATCATAGAGCAAATATTAATAATTTTCCCATGACCTTTTTTAATCATACTAGGTAATACAGCTTTTGAAACAATAAAAGGACCGTTCAAATCAACATCGATTACTTGTCGAAAATCATCCGTATTCATTTCTAGCATGGGAACTCTTTTGATGACACCGGCATTATTAATTAAAATATCAATCGTTCCAACTTCTTCTTCAATTTTTTTCGTCAGTTTCTTTACCGCTTTTTCATCTGTCACATCGCAGACATAGCCGTGTGCTTTTATACCAGCTTTTTGATAACTTTCGACTCCTTTTTGCATCGATTCTTCCCTCGACGTATTGAAAACAATGGTTGCACCTGCTTCATGTAAAGCTTTGGCAATCTCAAATCCGATACCATGACCAGCTCCTGTAACCCAAGCAACTTTTCCTTCTAAACTAAAATCTTTCATTGAAAAACTCATGAAAGTCCCTCCTATTTCTTATTTAGAAATCTTAATTTTCCATTTGGAAACTTTAAATTTATTATACCTTATTTTTTAATCTTTTAAAAGGAAAAAGGATTGATCGTTGCGTTCATTTTTTGGTATCGCCCTTATTAGAAACCAAACAAATAAATTTCCTTCCACAAAAATCACGAAGAATACCGACCACGAAGCTATCCACATGCTTTTCGATTCCTATGGCTAATTAGCGTTTCTTGGACATGAGATTGCGTGTTCCTTGGCCGATTAACGTTTCTTGGACATAAGATTGCGATTCCCTTGGCCGATTAGCCGTTCTTGGACATGAGATTGCGATTCCCTTGGCCGATTAGCCGTTCTTGGACATGGGATTTCGATTTCCTTGGCCGATTAGCCGTTCTTGGACATGAGATTGCAATTTCCTTGGCCGATTAGCCTTTCTTGGACATGAAATTTCGATTTTCATGGCC
>DXDB01000053.1 GCA_019115705.1 Candidatus Tetragenococcus pullicola
TCTATATTAAATTGAAATGTTCAAAGGCATGGTACAAGCCATTCTCTTCAACACTATCTGTTATATAGTCCGCCATAGCTTTGATTTCAGGTCCACCATTTCCCATAGCTACACCAATTTGACAATGTTCGAGCATGGGAATGTCCACTTTGGCATCTCCAAAAGCTAAGGTATTTTTGACATCAGCGTGAAGATAAACTAATAGTTCATCAATAGCCGTTGCTTTGGTAATGTTTTTAAGTGCCACATCGCCAAACAAAGCTTTCTCACCGGCGCCACCCCAAGTTCCGACTTTATATTCAGGGAAAAATTTTACACAATCTAGATAATCTTGATAGCTTTCTAAAATAAAACTGATCTTATTGACATCTTTTCGATAGAGATTTTCACCATAAATCATGTCGGGAAAAGTTGTCTTGGCATTTGCTTTTGAAGGGTCGGATTTTCCTTTATAAGCACTATAAGCTTGTAAAGTAGGTATACTTCTTTGTAAAAAATTTTCACTACCAAATAAACCGGCATTTGCTTCTACATAAAATTCCAAATTGCGATCGTTGAGCCAGTGAATGATCTTCGTGGTATCTTCTAACGTCAAGGTTTCTTCTTTCACTACTTGATTTTCGCTCTCAATATAGCTACCATTGCCGCCGATATACCCGTCAAAACCGATGTCTAAGATTTCCTTGTACATCTCCGCTTTACTTCGTCCAGTCACCGTATAAATTTTATGTCCATTTGCTTGAGCTTGATGAATCGCTTGAACTGCTGACTCAGGTAAATGATTATGATAATCTACCAAAGTACCATCGACATCTAAAAAAATATACTTCTTTTCCAAAAAATCCCTACTTTCCGGGGTCGATACTCTCACGGAGAAAAAACTGACCATCATTGAAGTCATAAACTAAAATGCAACAGTTTGAAAAGGTCGGTTGCACATCTTTTTCTTGCCGCCATTTTAAATAAAAAGCATATAAAGCACCGCCATGACTGACTGCCAGAACCTTGTCCTCATTTTCATCCATAATTTTTGTCAACGTTTCTGTCATTCGTTGGGCAACTTGATTCACAGATTCTCCTTGATAGTCTAAAAAATAGTCTCCATAGCTTTCTTCACCAGGCTTATGAGGAGGATTTAAATATTCAGGAGCTCCCTCATAGAGACCAAAATTCCACTCTTTTAAGCCTTTTATACGTTCATACGAGGTATCTGGGCAAACAAGTTCCACTGTATCACAAGCTCGTTCTTGTGTAGAAGAAAAAACAGCTGAAAAGTCAATTCCATTTATTATAAAATAGTTGCGGGCAAGTTTTGCCTGATCTTTACCAAGCTCGGTTAGCGGAGAATCACAAAACCCTTGAATCCGTTTTAACTGATTAAATAAAGTCTGACCATGTCGCATTAAATAGATGGTTTTTCTCGTAAGTTACTCCCTCCTTTTTTTATTACGCTTACATTATCATAAATCTTCCGACTAAATACAAGCGAACAAAAAGAATTTCCTTTTTTATTTACAATTTTATCTTCTAAAATCAATAATATTGTAAATTTTATTTACAATATTATTGATTTCTTTCTTTTTTTCTCTTATACTTTTTTTGAGGTGAAAAAAATGCTTCTCATTGACAAAATAAAATCTACCGCATTTTCTCCAGCAGAACAAAATGTTATCGATTATCTATTTAATGAAAAAAGTGATATTGAAAATATGACCATCCAGGAATTATCTGAAAGAACTTATGTCCATCCCTCCACCTTTATTCGAATTGCAAAAAAGTTAGACTATAATGGCTGGATTGAATTTAAAAATGCCTTTCTTAAAGAACAACATTACTTATCGCGTCACTTTGAAGCCATCGATCCTAATTTACCATTTTCAAGGAATGATTCTAGTTTAAAAATCGCTCAAAAAATGGCTCTTTTGAAGCAAAAAACGATTGAAGATACGTATACTATCTTGACTCACGACCAGTTGCAACAGGCAACCAAACTATTGGAACAAGCCAAAAAGATTCGAATATTTGCCTCAAATGCTAATCTCATACTTTGCCATGACTTTGCTTTAAAAATGGGACATATTAAAAAAGATGTCCAGCTTTCAACGATTATTGGAGAACAACCTTATGATGCCTATCATACCGATTCCTCTACTTGCTCACTTTTGATTTCTTATACCGGAGAAAATCAATTATTGACGCAATTATTACCCATCTTAAAAAAACAAGGATCTAAAATCATCACGTTGACAAGTATTGGTGAAAGTACCTTAGCAACAAAAACAGACTGTCATCTGCCCATCACCACTCGCGAACGACTATACTCAAAAATAGGCAACTTTACAATTAGTACTTCAATTGTCTATTTATTAGATGTTTTATATAGTAATGTATTTGCTAAAAATTATGAAGAAAATTTGCAACATTTGATTACCTTGGGAGAAGCTTTTGACAAACGAACCAGCACGGCCAATGTAATGAATGAACCTTGGCCAACGCCTCAACCACAAGTAACTGACTCCTTTATTCCTAATTGACAAAAAATCTCTTCTCTGTAATTTAAACAGAGAAGAGATTTTTTAACTGTCATTACTTTGCAAGCGATACATATCAGCGTATAAACCTTCTTGAGACAGCAATTGATTATGATTGCCTCGCTCAACAATATTTCCTTGGTCAAGTACTAAGATCAGATTCGCATCTCGAATGGTCGACAATCGATGAGCAATGGCAATGGTGGTTCTGCCTTGCCGCATACGAGAAAGACCTTCTTGGATCAATCCTTCTGTTTCCGTATCGATATTGGCTGTTGCTTCATCGAGTACTAAAATTTTTGGTTGGGTAACAATGCTACGAGCAAAAGAAATCAATTGGCGTTCTCCACTTGAGTAACCCGCCCCATGCTCGATTACTTTGGCATGGTAAGTGTCCGGAAGTTTTTCGATAAAGGAATCTGCTTGTACAAACTTTGCCGCTGAAATGACTTCTTCTTCACTTATTTCTTTGTTTAATAAACGAATATTATCGGCAATATCTCCATAAAACATGAAAGCGTCTTGTAAAACTAAGCCCATTTTTTCGCGTAATTCTTCCATTGGAAACTCTCGAATATCTTGATCATCTATCAAAATCTGACCATCATAAAATTCATAAAAACGCATGAGAACATTAATGATCGAGCTCTTTCCACTTCCAGTATGACCAACCAGTGCCACAGTCTCTCCAGGGTTTGCGACAAAAGAAATGTGGTTCAGCACATTATGTTTGCCATCATAAGAAAAACTCACATCACGAAATTCAATTTTTCCACGCAGAATTGAGGCATTAGCACCTTTATTTTGTGAAGGCGTTTCTTCTGTTTCGTCGATAATTTTTAATATCCGACTGCCAGCTACTATCCCATCAGTAAAGACACTCAAAAAGTCCATCATTTGTGACATGGGGTTAAAAAAACTTTGCACATAAGTTGTAAAAACATAAATCAGTCCCACTTCTAATGGAGAATGAATCGCATCAATCCCAAAAAGAGTCAAGGAAAGAACAATGGCTAAGGCGTAAAGCAAATCAATGATGGGAGATAATAACAAAGAGTTCGTCCGAATCATCGCGTAACGAGTGTTTAAATAGTCCCCGTTTGTTTGTTCAAATTCTTCATTCAACCGTTTTTCTTGCCGAAATTGTTGGATAATTTGCATACCAGAAATTGATTCATTTAACTTGGTATTCATCATACTTAGTTTTTCACGCATCTGCCGATAAACTCTTGAGCTATACTTTTGATAATACCAGATGACAATCAATAAAATCGGTAAAAAAAGTAAATTGACTAACGCTATTTTGACATTGATCTGCATCATGGCAATAAAAGAAGAGACAACTGCAAAAACGCCTGTCAATACGGTAAGAAAGACATACCAAAAATCAAATAGCGTTTCTGTGTCATTGGTCACCCGAGAAACAATAGAACCAGCAGGGGTTTGATCGAAATAACGCATGCCTAAAGTGTGCAATTTTTCAAAAAGTTTAACCCGAATGTATTGAAAGGTTTTTAGGGCACCTAAGGAATATAAGAAGCCTTGAAAGAACCAAATGATAGCTTTTAATAGCGTTCCTAACAGATAAAGACCGGCAAAAAATAAAATAATTTGCATGGTAGCACTTTGTTTCATTAAATAGTGATCGATCAAATACTGTAAAATCCGTGGCAATAAAATATTGATAATTGAAAGTAAAAAAGCAAAAACAACAGCGCCAGCAAACGTGAAGCGAAAAGGTTTTGCATAATTAAAAAGACGTTTCACAACGGTTTTTTGTTCCTTTAAAGGAATTGATTTTGACCAAATAGATTCTTGTTTCTCCATTACTGTTGGCCTCCTTTTTCGATTTTTGCTTCAAGTTGTTGTTTTTCCCACATGCGTTTATACCAACCGTTGTAGGTAAGCAGTTGGGCGTGGGTTCCTCTTTCAACGACTCTTCCTTCATCGATAACAAGGATTTCATCGGCATGCATCACACTACTCAAACGATGAGCGGCTATGATCATGGTCTTATTCTGGCGGTTGTCTCTTAAATGATGTAAAATAGCTTCTTCTGTTTTTGCATCCACTGCCGATAAAGCATCATCTAAAATCAATAACTCAGGATCAACAATCAATGCTCGAGCAATAGAAATTCGTTGTTTTTGCCCGCCTGATAAGGAAACACCCCGTTCTCCTACCATAGTGTCATAGCTTTCAGGAAGATTTTTAATATCTTCATCAATCACTGCCAATTGTGCTGCTTTTTCCACTTGTTCTTGAGAAATGCGGGGCTTTGCAAAACGAATATTATCACGGATCGTCATTGAAAAGAGAAAATGATCTTGTGGAACATAGCCAATGGCGTGTAGCAAGGCATCTAGAGAATAATTCTTGATACTATGTTCACCAAATTCTAACATTCCCTCATATTGATCGTACTCTCGCATCAAAAGTTTCAATAACGTCGTTTTGCCAGCACCAGTTCTCCCAACAATTCCCAAAACATTTCCTTTTTCAATGGAGAAGTGAATATCAGAAAGAGCCGGTTGACTTCCATCAGGGTATTGAAACTTGTTTAAATCAACCTGAATCTTTCCTTTAGCTGGTTCTTTGATGGCGTGGGTTTGTTCGATGATATGTGTTTTTTCATGCAATAGTTCAAAAACCCGATCATAACTAGCATTTCCACGTTCTAATACATTAAACAAACGACCAATCGCAAACATTGGCCAAACCAACATTCCAATATAACTTATAAAAGATATCAATTGGCCGATGGTAATCACATCTTTCATAATGTAATTGCCACCAAGAATAATGGTCAGTACATAAGAAATACCAATAATCAAAGTAATAAAAGGATCAAACAACGAGTCTAAAAAGATTACCCTTTTATTAGTTCGGATAGCATCCTCTATTTTTTCTGAAAAATCAGAAATATCTTCCTGCTCTTGACCAAATGTTTTTAAAACTTTCATCCCTGTAATACTTTCTTGTGCTTTATCATTGATATTAGAAAAGGATTGTTGCGCATCTCCAAAAGCATCATGCATTTTAGCCCCAAGTATTTTCGAAGTCAGCGCAAGAAGGGGTAAGGGTAAGATTGCTAACAATGTCAAGCGCCAATCGATAAATAAAACCATAGCAATGATTGTCATTGTCCCTGTGATAAAAGAATCAGCGAAAGTCAAAATCCCTGCTCCGGCAACATTTTGGATAGCATTCAAGTCATTGGTAGCATGAGCCATCAAATCTCCTGTTCGATATTTTTGATAAAATTCATGGTCCATTCTTGTAAAATGATCAAATAAACGTCGTCGTAATTCTTTTTCCAAACGGGCAGCTCCACCCCAAATTTTAGTACGCCATACATAACGCAATAAATATTGGCAGATAGCAGTAAGACAAAGAAGAAGAACCCAAAAAATAACCGTATCGAAATGAATATTTCTTTCCGCAATTTCATCAATAATCATCCCAATTACTCTGGGAGGAATTAGTTGCAATACAGCCACCAACACTAGGGCTGTTATACCAATCAAATAATTCTTTTTTTCTTTTTTAAAAAACCAACCCAACTTTTTAAAAATCGACATTTAAAACCTCCTATATTTCTTCAATTTTATAGCATTTGTTATCTCCTTTTTTAGCCATAAAAAAACAGGCTGAAGAATCAGCCCGTCGTCTTCAATCAATCCTTCAATTAATCTTTGGATTGGTTTTTCATTTGTTGCATCATTTGACGAATTTTCTTTTCAGAAGGTTTTTGCCCCATTGACATCATCATGTTACGCAACATATCCTCATTAACGGGAGGATTTTTCTTTAAATAATCTTGCATATATTTACGTGCTAAAAAGAAGCCACCAATTGCTCCTATCACTAAGGCAATCACTGCGATCAAAACAACGATTCCAGTACTCATCGTAAAATTCCTCCTTTCCTATCATACTCACTGATTTATTCTACTAGATAATCCAAAAAAAGGAAAGAGACAATCGATGAAAAACTAAAAATTTACCTTTTTTCTGTACCCATCCAAGTCTAAATTTTCCGTCCAAGGCTACACTACACGAATGTGTCTGCTATTGTCAGTCGTGGGTCCAACCTAAGTCAATAGTCGCAGGTTACCATCAACAAAAATGTCCTTTCTTACATTAAGAACTTATTTTGCTTTGTTTTCAAATTGGAATACCCAAAACAAGCAAAACGATAGTCATCAATGGCAAACTAATTAAAAAGCTAATCGAAGAAGAAAAACCAACTGTTTCTGCTTTTACACCTGCATCCACTGAATGAATGACCCCAAATAGTGGGACAGGTGTCACCGCCATTAAGCACAGAACAACTTTTTGTAAAGAAGGAATTGGTAATTGGGCAAAGAGTAGCACAAAGACAAGACCGATTCCATAACGTAAGGAAAACAATTTAAGAACATCTCGACGATCTTTTGCCGGCAAATAAAGGTCTAAATACAAACCAATCATAAACATAGACAAAAAAATATTTGCATCAGCGACCGGTTGTAAGATTGTAGTAACTACATTAGGCAGATCAATGGAAAATGATCTCAAAATTAGCATGAGGATATAGCATGAAAAAGCTGGTGATAAAAACAACTGACGAATAATTTTTGAAATATTTATAGAAGAATCTTTTTTTACGATTTGATTGGTGACAACTTTGGTTCCACCAGCCAACATCAAGCTATTTCCTAAATCAAACATGGAAATAAAGGGGATAGCCGCTGGTAAAAAGCTTTGGATAAAAGGCAGCGCAAAATTTCCAATATTAAACCCTGAAGCACAATAAAGAAAAAATTGTTGTTGCAAAGCGGACTCTTTTTTCGAAAATATTTTTACGAGAAATAACTGAATAATCGTCCAAAAAAGAGCAATAACAATAAATAACAATAGGCCTCCTGTAATGATCATACTCGCAAAATTTACGATGATGACCGCTGGTAAAGTCACATTAACGATGACTATGGATAAGGTATTTCCATCTGCTTTTGTCAAAATCCCCACTCGTTTTAAAAAGAAACCCAAAATAATAATGGCTAATAAACCAAATGCATGAATCAGAAGCGAGCTCATATGTTCTCCTTTCTTTTAAGAAAAAGAGACTGTCTATACAAAACAGTCTCTTTCTTTTCTAAAATTGTAGTAAAAAGTATTTTTTCTTTCCTCGACGAACTACTGTCGTTGTATCTTCAATTTTATCTGAGCTTTGTAATTCATAATTTATTTCATTTATGCGTTCACCATTAATATAAATAGCACCATTTTGAACATCTTCTCTTGCTTGGCGTTTTGATGTCTCAATTTTTGAAGCAACCAATAAATCAACCAAGTTTAAAGAATCATCCTCTTTCACTTGATAGCTAGGCACTCCTTTGAAACCTAGTGAGATATCAGATGCCGAAAGTTCTTTGATATTGCCAATAAATAGAGCTTCTGAGATTCGAATGGCCTGCTCATATGCTTCTTTTCCATGAACTAGGGTCGTTACTTCTTTTGCTAACGCTTTTTGAGCGATGCGCGTTTCAGGGGCTTGCTCAAATTCTGCTTGGATAGCTTCAATTTCTTCAAGAGATAAGAAAGTAAAATATTTTATGAATTTGATGACATCACGATCATCGGTATTATACCAAAATTGATAAAATTCATAAGGGGTTGTTTTATCGGCATCCAACCAAACAGCATTTCCTTCTGTTTTTCCAAATTTAGTACCATCCGCTTTTGTGATCAACGGCATCGTTAAGCCAAAGCCTTGGACATCTTCTTCCCTTCGTAAAAGTTCGATGCCTGACGTGATATTGCCCCATTGATCACTGCCACCTAATTGTAACAAACAACCATATGTTTGATATAATTTTAAGAAGTCATAGGCTTGTAATAACTGATAAGCAAATTCAGTATAAGAAATACCAGAAACGATCCGACGTTTCACACTTTCTTTACTCATCATATAATTAATAGTGAAGTTCTTTCCGACATCTCGAAGAAAATCGATCATGCTCATAGATCCTAACCAATCGTAGTTATTAGCAATGATGGCTGGGTTTTTAGTATCCTCAAAATCGATAAATCGTGACAATTGATTTTTGATACTTTCAGACCAACCCTTTACGGTATCTTCTGTATTTAATTGTCTTTCTTGATCTTTAAAGGAAGGGTCGCCGATCATGCCCGTACCTCCACCAACAAGAGCAATCGGAACATGCCCATTTTGTTGAAAACGTCGTAACATCAAAATTGGTAATAAATGTCCGATATGTAAACTATCTGCAGTCGGATCAAAGCCGACATAAAGTTTTACAGACTCTTCATTTAATTGTTTTTCCAGTGCTTTTTCATCCGTTGTTTGATGAATAAGTCCACGTGCTTTTAATTCTTGAAAAAAATCTGACCTCACTTTTTTTCCTCCTTTAGTTAAAGATAAAAAGAATGAATAATTGCTCTTTTCATCACTGTTCTTTTAAGTGAATACTCCTTTTCATATTACCTGAAAGCTTACAAAATAGAAAGTCTTCTTCCTAAAATATTTTATCTATTTGGCACTTTTTATCTTTCTGACGACTTTTTTAAGAAAAAACAAACCACATGCTTCGAGTAAAAGCAATTTTTCCGTATTTAAAGCCTTGGTTCATCAAGTTTTTTATAAATTTCAAACCTCTCCAAAGGAAAACTATCCTTAGCATTCATTTTTTGATATAATCAAACAGAATCAAAAGAAAATTGAGGTGACTATTTTGTCGCGAAACAATAGAAAAAAAGAAGAACGCAATTCTTTCTGGTTTTATTTTAATGTTGTCTTGCGTGTCTTTCATTCGTTATTTCTTTTTATAGTTGTACTCCTAATCCTTGGTGGTTCTCTGGCTTTGGGACTTGGTCTTGGTTACTCCGCTTCACTTGTCGAAGATACAGACGCTCCAACTAAAGAAGAATTACAACAGGACCTAGGTGATATTACCGAAACTTCAAAACTTGTGTATAACGATAATAAGCGCATTGCTACTATCCAATCAGACTTGTTGCGTACAAGTGTTGCTTCGGATAAAATTTCCGATTTGGTGAAAAAAGCAGTAATCGCCACCGAGGATGAAAATTTCTATAAGCACAATGGTATCGTCCCAAAAGCAGTATTGCGAGCCTTGATTTCTGAAGTCACAGGAATAGGATCTAGTGGTGGCTCCACGTTGACTCAACAACTCGTCAAACAACAGATTTTAACCAACGAGACGACTTTTAAGCGAAAAGCAAATGAAATAATGCTCGCCATGGAAGTCGAGCGGAATTTTACCAAAGACGAAATCATTACGCTATATTTAAACGTCTCCCCATTTGGTCGAAACAATCGAGGCGAAAATATTGCTGGGGTTCAACAAGCAGCGCAAGGAATTTTTGGGGTAAATGCTGATGAAGTGAGTTTACCACAAGCAGCCTTTATTGCAGGTCTTCCACAAAGTCCAATTGTCTATAATCCTTATACAAATACAGGTGATTTTCAAGAAGACATAGAAGATGGCTTGAAAAGGAAAGATTATGTCTTATTTAGCATGTATCGTAACCATGATATTTCAAAAAAAGAATACGAAGAAGCGAAAGCCTATGACTTGACCGAAGATTTTAAACCGAAAGAGGAAAAAGCAAAAGACGACCATGGTTTTCTTTATTACACAGTAATGGAAGAAGCCACTGAGATTGTAGCTAAAAAAATGGCAGATGCCGATGAGGTTAGTGCCGAAGACTATGCTGAAAAAGAAATTCAAGAGAAATATCAACAACAAGCCTTACAAAAATTAGCAAATGGCGGCTATACGATCAAGTCAACCATTGACAAAGATATATACCAAGCGATGCAGCAAGCAGTCAAAGACTATGGGTATATGTTAGATAATTACGGAAATGCCCCAATTGAAGTGGGGAATGTTTTAATGGATAACAAAACTGGTAAAGTATTGGGCTTTGTAGGCGGTAGAGATTACGCAAAAAACCAATACAATCATGCCTTTAGTTCAACTCGCCAAGCCGGGTCCGCTATTAAACCAATTTTAGTATATGCGCCTGCTATTGATCAAGGCTTGATGGGCAGTGAATCACGTGTTTCAGATTATGCAACATCTTGGAAACAAGGTGAAAATGCAGGAGATTCAATTGTCAATGCCACAAATAAAGGAACCAATACCTTTATGACTGTACGGCAATCATTGGAACATTCCAGTAATATCGCAAGTTATCACATTTATCAAAAGACATTAAATGATATGGGCTCCCCTACTTTTGTCTATGATAACTATCTTAAAAAAATGAATTATCCGAATACACCAATTTGGCAATATGAGTCTGCTTCTTCTGGAGTTCCAGAGGTATCCACTTTAGTAGAAACAAATGGATTTCAAACGTTGGCAAATGGTGGAACCTATCAAAAAGGCTATATTGTCGAATCAATCACAGACTCTTCTGGAAAAGAATACTATAAACATGAAGAAAATCCCGTACAAGTATACTCCAAACAAACGGCATCTATCATGAACGATTTAATGAGAAGTGTTTTAACAGCTGGCTATACGACTTCTTATCTCTCTGTTTTAAATTCACTTGATTGGAATCTTGGAAATGCTGATTGGGTAGGAAAAACTGGTACAACCGATGATTATGTTGACTCTTGGTTAATCGTTTCAAATCCAAATGTTACTTTAAGTAGTTGGTCAGGACGTGAGGATAATAAATCAACTGATTCTGGTGCCGGTCAACGTTCAGCAAATTATTTAGCCTATATGACCAATGCTATTTATCAAGCAAATCCAGAAATCATTGATACAAATGCTCAATTTAAAATCGATGATGGTGTTGATTCTTATGACGTAGCCAAGTTAACTGGCACCCGTCCAGGTGGAACCATGACAGTAAATAATACTAGCTTTACGATCCCTTCTGAGACCACTAAATCATATTGGGCTAAAAGCGGACCTTCGACCACCGAATTTAAGTTTGGAATCGGAGGAACGGATGCTAATTATGCCAATTATTGGAAAAAAGCAATGCCTAAGAAAAAAACAACGAAGTCTACTAAAAAAGATGACACAAAGGAAAAGAAAAAAGAAACTGATAAAGAAGATAAAGAAGAAGCCGATAAAACCGACGATAATTAACGAATAGCTAAACAATAAAAATAGCTTTTTAAGAAGATTTCTCCTCTTAAAAAGCTATTTTTGTTCTTCTATTTTGTTGAACCTTTTTCCATAATATTATGTGGAAGAACAATCGATTTTTCATCAACTTCTTCTTTATTCATCATCTTAGTCAATAAGCGCATGGCAACTGCACCAATATCGTATAATGGTTGAGAAATAGTTGATAATTTAGGACGTGCCACATCAGTTAGCAATGAATTGTTACTAGTAATGATTTCAAAATCATCAGGAACACTAATTCCTCGATCTAATAAACCATCCAAAATGCCAATAGCAAGTTCATCATCAGCCACAACAGCTGCATTTGCTCCACTATTAATGATTCGTTCAACCAAAGATAGCCCATCTTTAAATGAATAAGGCGCCTCAAAAATCAACCCTTCATTGTATTCCAAGCTATTTTCATTCAAAGCTTCTTTATAACCTGAAAGACGATTTTGACCATTAATAGGATTGATTAATGCACCACTGACAAAAGCAATTTTTTCCTTACCATTTTTAGCCAGTAAGTCCACTGCTTCTTTGGTAGCTTCTTGATAATCTATATTTACACTTCCAACTTGATCATCTGGGTCAATAGAACCTGCCAAAACAACTGGTGTCTTCGAACGGGAAAATTCACCACGGATTTCATCGGTGATATGATGACCCATGAAAATAACCCCATCCACTTGTTTAGCCAACAAATTATTTAATACATTTACTTCTTTAACTGCATCGCCATCAGAATTTGCCAAAATAATATTATATTTATACATAGTAGCGACATCATCGATTCCTCTTGCCAATGAAGCAAAGAACATATTGCTTACATCAGGGATGATTACACCAACAGTCGTCGTTTTTTTACTTGCTAGGCCACGCGCCACTGCGTTAGGACGATAGTCTAACCGATCAATAACATCTAATACTTTTTTTCGTGTCGTTGGTTTTACATTAGGATTTCCGTTGACCACACGTGACACAGTTGCCATGGAAACATTCGCTTCACGAGCAACATCATAAATGGTAATTGTTTGTTTCTCCATATTGTTTTTCTCCTATCTGTTTTCATTTTCAGAAAATCTTATTTACATTTCCTAGTAAGAATAGCAAATTTTAAGAGAAATTGCAACCGTTTTAGTTCTATTTTCATGAAAATATTCAATCTTAAGCCATTTTTATAAAATTTCGTGTTAGAATAAGTATAGAAATAATATGAAAGAAGGGTTTTTATGAATCAAGAAAAAATATCTGAATTAAAAAAATGGATGAGTCAAAAAGGTCTTGATTTAATTTATTTAACAAGTCCAAGCACCATTTCCTACTTGACTGGCTTTGTCAGCGATCCACATGAACGAGTTTTAGGCTTATTTTTACCTGTACAAGCAGATCCTTTCTTATTTGCCCCTGCTTTAGATGCACAAGGAGCCAAAGATAGCAGCTGGTCTTATGATGTCGTTGGTTATTTAGACTCAGAAGATCCTTGGGAAAAAATCGCCAAGGAGATAAAAAGTCGGTATAGTAAATTTACCAATATTGGTGTAGAAAAAGGCTCTTTTACTGTTGATCGTTTTGAAAAATTTACTTCTTACTTTCCTGGCAGCGATTTTTCAGTAAATGTCACTCCCACGATTGAACAATTGCAATTACGTAAAACCCCACATGAAATCCAATTGATGAAAGAAGCCGGACATTGGGCGGATGTGGCTTTTGAAATTGGCTTTTCAGCAATCAAGGAAGGCGTCTCTGAAGCAGAAATCGTTGCTGAAATCGAATATCAGTTGAAACGTCGCGGGGTATCACAAATGTCTTTTGATACTGAAGTTTTGGCAGGAGCAAAAGCTGCAAATCCTCATGGAAGCCCAAGTAGCGATCTTGTACAAAAAAACAAATTCGTATTATTCGACCTCGGATGTCTCTGGAAAGGTTACTGTAGTGATGCGACACGGACTATTTCATTTGGTGAACCCACTGATTTTGACCGCAAAATTTATTCAATCGTATTGGACGCTCAATTAACCGCCCAAAAAGCAGTTAAACCAGGGATGAAAGCAAGCGAGATTGATAAAATTGCTCGTGATGTCATTGCAAATGCAGGCTACGGGGAGTACTTTACCCATCGTTTAGGCCATGGAATTGGCATGAGCGTCCATGAATTTCCATCACTTGTAGCAGGAAACGACCTAGTTCTTGAAGAAGGCATGTGTTTTTCCATAGAACCTGGTATTTATATTCCTAATCAAGTAGGTGTCCGAATTGAAGATTGTTATCATGTTACAAAAGACGGCTGTGAAGCATTTACAAAGACTCCTAAAGAGTTAAAAATCGTCTAATACAGTTAAAAAAGACTCAGAAAAAATTTCTGAGTCTTTTTTTTAGCTAATTGTAAGCTAAACTATGCTTCTGGATTATTCTTTTCTACTTTTTCTTTTAATTCCTCTACGGAATCAGAAAGATCTTCTGCATTCTCTTTAGTTTCTTCCTTTAATCCTTCTGTATTCTTTTCAGTATCTTTTTTGAGATCTTTTGTAACGTCATCTGCTTCGTCTTTCGCATCTTTTGCAATATCTTGGACCGATTCAGAGGCATCTTTTGCTGTATCCTTTGCTGTATCAGTCGCATCTTTTACGTCAATAATGATGTCTTCAGCAGTATCACCTAAATCAGCTGCAGTTTCTTTTCCTTTTTCAACTGTTTCATCCATACCTTTTTGCGCTTGTTCTGAAAGATCTCCAGCTTGTTCTTTAACAGAATCAACAGCATCTTTTCCAGATTCTTTGGCATCTTCCGTTGCTTGTTTTGTTTTATCTTTCATTTTTTCAGTGAAATCATCAGCTTGTTTGCTAAATTCAGATGCTTTTTCTTTAGCAAGATCTGTTAAATCTTCCCCTTTTTCTTTGACAATATCTGTATAGTCAGAACCAGCATCTAACAAATCATCTACTTGTTTGGCTAGTCGATCTCTTAATTCTTTCCCTGATTCCGGTGCTAATAACAAAGCAGTAACCGCAGCTGCCGCCCCACCTACTATCGCACCTAATAAAAAGCCACCATCTTTTTTACCCATAAATATTCCCTCCTATTAATTTTCTGTTTTCTTTTGATTGAATAATTTTGAAGCCGTTTGTCCAACTTTACCAGCAATAGTTGCTTTGGCAGTGGTTTGGCCTAAAGAAGTGAGCTTGGAAACCAAATTTTTTCCGGAGTTATTTAAATCAGAAACACTTTCACCTAAATCAGCAACAGCTGTAAAGAGTGGATCGATTGTTGCTACTTTCTGATTCACGTCACCCAATAATTCGTTACTTTTTACCAATAACCCCTCTACTTCTCGCGACAAAATATCAACATCTTTGGTCACGACGTCTATGGTGTTATTAGCTTCTGTTACTGTTTTTTGCACGGATTCAACTGTTTTATTTACACTATTTAAAACTCGAACTAAAAAAAGTACTAATACCGCAAAAGCCACAGCTGCAATCAATGCTGCAATTCCTCCAGCAGACATAACAAAACTCCCCTCGCTTATTTTTTGTTCCTACCTCTATAGAATATCATTTCAAAAAATATTATACAAATAATAACGTTGACAATCTC
>DXDB01000054.1 GCA_019115705.1 Candidatus Tetragenococcus pullicola
TGGCATGCTCTTTTCTTGATGATTCATTATTATATTCACAGCTTGAAAAACCCAGTAGTTGAAAACCACCAATTTTTATCCAAAATAACTCATTTCTTAAGAAAACTGGAGTTAGTTTCCTAGTTCACTCATTGAATTTAAATGGCATCATTTGCTACTCGAACTCAATGTCCATTAGTTCCACCTCTAACTGATCAAAGATTTCATGTTTTTCCATGAATTCAATCCAAATATTTTCTGAAGTGTACTCATTAGTACCGGGGCAACCGTCTAGTGATTTTACTTTTTCAAAGATATTCTCAACCACTGTTATCCACATTGCATTTACAGATCGCTTGATTTTCCGCTCATTCCACCTTTTTTTAGGCGGTCTGATTTTATTTTTCCCCATTTGGTAATCTGTGGCCTTCATCATAAATGACTCATACACCGATAACTTATTTTCTAATAGCTCCTTGAATAAATTGAGATTCATCAAATCACTTCCTTTTCTTTTATAACTCAATTATAAGAATATATGTTCTTTCTTTTCGAGCGAACAAAAGCTTAAACTTTAAAAGATGGCGCATCTTTTATAAAAATCGTTCAAAGCTATAGGGCAAACCATAAAAATCCAAAACATCATAAGATGAATTGATATAGTATTGTTCATGACTATCATCAATAATCAATTTTGTGGCAAAATAATTGGCTTCTTTTTCTATTTTTAATTCCGAGACCAGATTTGATCTCGAAAGTGCCGGGGTTGCTTCGTCAGGATGACAAATAGCATGTCCTAATTCGTGGCTACATGTAAAGCGCTTTTCGCAACCGCTTAAATTTCGGTTGATATGGACAAACTTCCTGCGTTTTGAGGCATTGTAGTATCCATACACTTCTCCTAAATCTTCTTCTACAATAAAAATTCCTTGCTCTTTGGCAATTTTGTAAGGGTCTCTTGTTTCATGAGTCTTGACCAACTTCTCTACGGTTTTATCTATATTTTCAATCTTCATGATGACACCCCGCTAATCCTGATCAGTATCCCTATATTTTTTAGGGGTAAATCGTTTTTTAGCATCTATTTTTGCAATTCGCAAAGAGTTTTCTAGTGAGGCAATCAGTAATTCTCGCGTTTCATCGTTGACTTCTGCGGAATCTTTCGAGAATAAAAGATTGCCAGATAAATCGTCGATCATAGACTCTAGTTCTTTAGAGATGTCCCTTTCATCTTTACTGGTTAGGTCATAGTAATTTTTTTATCTATCTTCCCAAGTAAGTAGTCGGTAGAAACTTCAAATAAAGAGGCTAAAACTTTTAATGTATCAAAATCAGGCTTCCGTTTTCCAGTTTCGTAAGCAGTATAGGCAGGACGTGTGATGCCAAGTTTATCTGCGACTTCTTGTTGTGTATATTTTTTTTCTTTTCTGAGTTCTTTAATGCGGATATGGAACATATTGACACCTTCTTTCAGAGATAATGAAATGAGGTGATCATGTGAGATTATGGCTTTATAAAATCCGCGAAAAAAAACAGCTGACACAGATTCAAGTGGCAAAAGCCTGTGGGATAAAGAGAACATATTATAATATGATTGAACGTGGAAGTAGACGACCAAGTGTTGATGTGGCTATGAAAATTGCAGATAGTTTAGAATTTGATTGGACTCTTTTTTTTACAGAAAATAGTAACAATACGACACATAAAATTAGGACACATAGTTTATAGTTCAAGAATCAGTAATGATAATTATTTAAATAAAGGAAGTGGTGAAATGGAACCAGTACAAAAAATAAAACTCAATCCAGTGATCGAAGTAGAGATCCCGCCACATCTCGTTTTGGTATCTACTGTTGAATTACAACAATTAAAAGATAAGGCACTAAAACTAGACGAACAAAGCCCATGGGGAACTATGAAGTGGTTAGAGGATCAAACAGATCGACGGAATAATTGGCTAAAGGCTAATATACTTTATCCATGGAAAGACTCTTTAGAGAGAATTGGTTGTGTACACTATCCCAATAATAAAGGCGATAAGTGGACATTTGAAAAAAGTTTGATGCTGACTTTTTTAAAAGAAAATTTCGCTGAAATCTTGAATTAAATCGATTGGGTCAAAGCAAAAGTTATGAGTGAGGATCAAATAAAGTAGGGAGAAAACATAATGATAAAACAAACGGAAGATATTTATCGAGGATTATTTGAAGATCTGAAAGAAATCGATCGAACGAAAACCATAAAAAGAGCCCGGGCTTTGTTAAATCAATTTAAACAAATTGCACATATTGCCTCTTGTGTCAAGCCACCCAGTATCTCACAATCATTTGAGATCACAACTCCAGAATTCAGTGTGGGTCAATTGATCAGTGATTCAACAGACAAAAATTTGATCAGTAGAACGGTAGAAAAACAAACGATAGCGCAAGAATTGGTAGAAGATATGGTAAGAGCCATTAATGATTTATACGTCGTGAAATATGGACAGCCCGCCGATTATTATAGAAGCTTGTTGTACATCACTTTTATCGATGAATCTGTTTATTCAAGAATGGAGGCTAAAGTGAAAGCAGCAAAGACATTTCCAAATCGATCCAATGGTTTTATGATGGATGATCATATATTTTATGAAGATTTGTCGGTTGCGCTGTTTGCCTTTGCAAATAGTTATTGGTCAAATGAAACACAAAGTCTCTTAGTCTACAAGAACGAGGAAAAAAAAGAATAAAGGTAACGACGTAAGAAGCTTTCTATTCAGGAAACAAACACGCTTCAGGAGGTGAAAAAATGGGTCATCGTGTCAATATAAAAGATGAATACAGAGAACGATTTTATCGAGTTCCTAAAGTTTTCATGACCAATGAAAAGTATAAAAATTTATCGATGAATGCTAAAATGACCTGGGCCATATTTAGAGATCGAACTGATTTATCTTTAAAGAATAATTGGATAGATGGTAACGGCGATGTTTATTTTGTCTTTACTTATGAAAATTTGATGGATCTATTAAACATAAAAAGTCGTACCACCATCAGTAAAATAAAAAAAGAATTACTTGCAGCAGGCCTAATCGAAGAAATAAGGCAAGGATTGAATCGACCCAATAAAATTTATTTGTTTTCCCCAGAAGTAGAAGCAGAGGATATCTATACAATCATTAAACAAGAAAATGTACCACTTGAAAATGATAGTTATGAATTTTCAAGTAAATATCAAGATTGTTCGTTGAACAGTAAAGAAGAACAATGCATTCAATCACAGACTATAAAAGAAAGTCCACTTTATGGACTTCCAAAAAATGAATTTCAAGAAGTCCATAAAGTGGATCCTAATGAAACTGATTTGAATGAGATTAAAGAATATAAAGATAATAAAGATCGAAATACCTATTATTTTGAAAATGATTTGTTTAAAGAAACATTGAGCCAAACTCAAGGCGATTTAATAGCTAATGAGGCCTTGATAGATCATCTGATTGAAGCAGACGCTCTAAACGAATTATTTGGTAGTCATCTCATTGATCTCATGAAAGTCTATAGTTTTGGATCATATGAAATATTTGAAAGATATAGCAATAAATTGTTATTTGCTTTTCAAGAAGCTGAAAGTGAACTTGGTAAATCGATAGATCTGATAGAAAACATTTATTTGCAAGAACAATTGGTTGCAACGTTTTTAAGAGTAATACGTCTAGAAAAGCAAGGTAAGATCGAAAATAGTTTAGCTGGATATTTATTTATTTCTTTCAAAAATGTGTTTCTTGATTGTGGAACACAACAAACTTATCAGAGTGAGTTAAAATTACCTATGCACAATTGGTTATTAGATACTTAGATCACTTGCGATAGTATATAATTAACAATTCACCTTTTTCTTTTGATGATGAAACTCTTATAGAACATTTTTATTCTCTCTCGCTTATTTAATACGATTTGTTAAATGTTTGTATTCAAGAATTGCTTCACAAGTAATTGTTTGTTTCTGACCTTTTACCAAAACTGAAGGCATAAACTGAACTAAATTCTCTAGTATTGTTTTATACGGCTGGGCTAATAGGCCGCAAGTAGGAATAGAAAGATATTTCATTGTTGAAACTATACCAAAATTTCAAAATTATTTGGGTTTAATAAATAAAGGGTCGCTATCAAATCGAACAGAGCCATAATTAAGAATATTGGTTATGTTATTTGTAGGATAAGAGATGAGAAGATTAAAAATTATACAAAATTTATGCCTGATACAGAGAAAGTATTAAGTGTAAAGATTATTTAATACAAAAAAGACAAGAAACAATTCAGCATCTTGTCTTTTCTGTATACTTTCTGTTTAAATGATTATAAACCGCTAAAAGACCAATCATCGTCGTTTAATGGATAAGGCAGTTGTGGATACAAAATTATCATCCTTTCATTTTGCTTGTGATGAAATTATTATATAATAGAAATGGAAAATAATATTTTTTGTAGTAATTAAAGTCAAAAAGGAGGAGCTTATGAATTCAGGAGAACTTATTCGTGAATTAAGAAAAGAAAGAAAAATAACTCAAGCACAACTTGCTGAAGGTATTGTGCATCGTACGACGTTAAATTCTTTTGAAAACGAGAACTCGACCACTTCATGTGAAGTATTGTTTCAGTATCTTGATAAGTTAAATATTAGTCTAGAAGAATTTGAATTTTTGTACCGTGATAGAGTTATAGATGAGAAACAATCACTGTCAAAGAAGGTTACTGAGTCCTTTCATCTAAAATTTGATCGTCAACTAGCGTCTAGTATTTTAAAATATTATGAGGAGACAAAGGATTTCTTTTACTATGCCCTCTACGCAGAATATGTACTTAATAAATCACGAACGGATGCATCCGTTTTAAAATCAGATGAAGTTGACGTCATTAAACAAACTATTAAAGGATATTTAGAAAGTATAACTACGTGGGGAAGGTTTGAATTAACACTATTTACTAATTGCCTTTTTATGTTTGATGATGAGTTGATTCGTTTTGAATTTCGTGAATCTGTTCAGCATATGCACATGTATTTAGAGAGTTCTAATTATTCAAAAGATCTCATTAATTTTTTGAAAAATGGTCTAAATATTTCATATAAGAGACACTGCACTGAAAATGTAGCGTTGTTTTTGTCAGAACTAAAGAAAGTGGCAGATAATTACAGCAATAGTGAGGCTTATTTATATGTTCGAATCTTTGATTTCTTAATAAGACACGACAAAGGAGAAAATACTGAAAAAGAAAAATATGAAATCCTTTTTGTATTAAAAAGTTTGAATGAAAATGGGTGGATCCGATATATCAATAAGTACTATCAAGAAAAATAAGGACGGAATACACATCATTTTTTAATTATATAGACATTCATTATATAATAATGTAAGAAACTTTTTTTGGAACTGAGAGAACTCGGAGTGAAAGAAATAGTTTTTACTGGTGGAGAAGTGTTTGCTAGAAACGACGCTCTGTCTATAATTAGAATGGCTAGAGAGATGTTCTTTGATGTAATTATCTTTTCAAATATTTCTCTTTTAAACAAAGAGAAAGTAAATGAGTTAGCTTCACTTTACATTAATGCGATTTCTTGTACAATTTTTTCTTTGAATCCAGAAATACATGATTCAATTGTTAGAAAAAAAGGGGCGCTTCAAATCGTATTAGAGAACTTAAAACTATTAAAAGATAACAATATCAATATTATTATAAAAACACCACTTTTAAAAATAAACAAAGATGAAACTAAAAAAATTGAAGAATTTTGTAAATATAATGAATATCTATACAAAGTAGATGCCCAAATTATACCAGTTAGAAACTCTATCGATAATCAGTATAATTCTGAACTTTGCCTAAGCTTCAAAGAACTCATAGATATTCAAGAAGATATAGATAGAATAAACGGTGCAGTGCCTAAAACAAGGCGAGGATGTGGATATAGCATTTGTAGTTCTCAAAAAATTTCATTATATATAGCTGCAGATGGAAGCATATATCCGTGTTCGCTTTTTCCACTATCTTTGGGCAATGCATATAGTCAGTCGATTAAAAATATTAAAGATTTGAATAAAAAGAAAGCATTAGAAAATATAGAGGTCAGAAACATGGATAAATGTGGAACGTGTGCATTGTCTGACTATTGTGTTATCTGTCCAGGACTTTCTTACATGGAATCATCAAATTATTTAAATTGTTCATCGCTTAGCAGAAAAACCGCTATCGCTAGAAAGGAAATTTATGGATAATTATTTATCCCCGCTGAAAGGCTGGATCGTCCTTGATTTTATTTTTTATGCCTTATTTACCTTTTGTGGCGCTTTGTTGCCGTATTTTACCAAGTTGCTCGTCGAAGGGGCGTATCAAACAAGTCTATTAGGCTACGTGCTTTCGGTCATGGGCCTGCTTCTTTTTGCTTATTTGGCCAACTTGACCCAGTGGAAATACAGTGTGCAGTTTTCGACAGCTCTAAAAAATGATTATTTCCAAACCCTGACACAAATGCCAGCTGCTCAATTTTATCAAAAAACAGCGGCAGGCTATATTTCCTACCAAGCCAATGATTTAGAAGCACTGGAGAAAGATTACTTGCCACCACTTTTTGACTTATTTAAGTCGGGGCTACGTATCTTGATCTATGGCGGCGTGATCGCTCTGGGGATTTCTTGGCAAGTCGGGGCCTTACTGGTCATTTGTTCGGTGCTGTCCATTCAAATCCCTAAGCTGACCGGTAGCAAAGTGGCTGAAAAACGAGGACTGTATCTAAAGAGTCAACAAGGCTATTTTTCGAAATTGGAAGATTTATTGCTGGGATTTTCTAAGCTTAATGCCATGACTGCGACAAATTTCAAAAAGCAACAAGCGACCTCCTTAGAAAAATTGCAAGAAACTTACTTTGATTATGGTAAAATGAAGAGTTTTGGGTTAGTTCTGAATTCTTTGGCGGCTTATTTGACGAATGTGGTCTTATTGGTTTATTTGGTTTACGGCTTGACGCAACACAAATTAGCTGTTGGTGATGCCGTCGCCAGTATTGGCTACATCACCGCGTTTTCAGAGCCGATTGAATCTTTTTTGTATGATTTGAATATGTTGGCATCCGTGCGTCAAGTTAAGGAAGACTTTTTAGAAAAAGTAGCTCTAAGTGGCGTAGACCGTCAGATAAAAACCATCGAGCAAGCGATTTTTTTACAAGCCGTTCAAATCAAACAAGGAGTCTTTTCCTTAAGTATCGATCATTTGCGCTTAGAGAAGGGCAAGAAGTACCTATTGATTGGTGAAAATGGTTGTGGCAAAAGTACCTTTTTGCGCTTGTTAGCAGGCGAACTTTCAGCAAGTAAGGGCACAGTCTTTGTCGATGGGACACCCGTTGGAGCCCAGGAGTTGGACGGGGCTTTTGCTAAAATCAGACAAACCGAGCATACTTTTGCCGCTAGTGTGGCGGATAATCTTTCCGTTTTTGATACCTATCCAGTGCCAAGAAAAGTGGCCACACAAAATGCCAAAGATTTAAGTGGTGGACAAAAGCAGCTCTTACAATTGGAGCGTGTGGCACTTGAAGCATCTAATGTTTGGCTGTTAGACGAACCGTTTTCCGCTTTAGACGAAAATCATACCGAGCAAGCTCTCGCTAAAATCATCGCCAGTCCCGCGCTAGTGATAGTGATCATGCATCACCCGCAAAAGTATAGAGCCTATTTTGATGGCGTCTTGGAAATCCGGGATGGAAAAGTTTATGAGAATGGATCGTTATGATTGGCTCAACAGCGACAAGAAAATAGTAGCTATCGAAACAAAACTAAAAAAATTAGGAAAAGTCAAAAGGACAGGCAGTTCCACCCTTAGGATACAGTCGGCTTTGAGTAAGGATGAGTTGAAGAAAGAAATCAGGCATCAATTAAATATTGAATTAGAGGATTTCGATATGATTCATGTCGGAGACCTGTATGTATTGGTGTAACTGCTTAGAATCAAAAACTTAAGCAGCCGAATGAAATCATTTTTGCTAGGAGATAGCAATGAATGATTTTATTCGGCTTTTACTTATTATCTCAGACAGATAAGGGTGCTTTCTAGTTCCAATTAAAAGAAGGAATCAATTCGATCAAATAGTTAGTGGTTAATTCCAAGACAGTGTCGTTTTCCAAGTATTTTGCGAAAACGTGAGTTTGAATTAAGTAATCGATCGATTTTTCATTCCATCCGCCCTGATTATTTCTCGTTTCTGTGGCATATAAAAAGTAGTAGTGGTCTAAAAAGTAGGTGCATGAATGAGTTTTTGTAAACTGGATCGCTTTATCCAAAGTTTGGAAACATAGTTTTGCCTGATTGGTATTTGAATAAAACTTACTGAGGTTATCATAAAGGAAAAGCGTCCAAAAAATATACTTGTCTAAATCAATGTGGCTTGAACAAACTGTGAAAGCCAGCGCCTTGAGACGCTGGCTAGTAAAAGGGGGCTTATAGCCCCAGAGCAAACCACCCGTTTGACGGGTGGTCATGATTAATTTTACGTAAGTACTGTATAAATTATTTTCCAAATGGGAAGGTTTCTGAAGCTTTGAATAAATGGCGTACCTTGAATCAAATGGGTACCTCAAATCGAGTGAGAGTAATCATCACGCGCCATAGGTCACTTTATCCCTTGTTCCAGATCGCCATAAAATAGCGATCAGAAGTCCCAAGCCTAAGCACCAAAAACCTTGTAGGGCAAAATTCTGAAGGATCGTCTTTGGGTCTAGTTGGCCGGCCAATAAGCGAGCTGGAAAATAATAGACGGCCGGGATCGGGGTGAGAAAGGCGATCTTTTGGATCAGGACGGGCGTCAGATCGAGCGGGATCACCAGGCCACCGAGAATAAAGAGGACACTCATCAAAACGTCGCGGACAACGAGGACGTTTTTAAGCCAGAAGGTCAAACACCCAATAGTAAATTGGATCTCAAATAAGAGCACAAAACCAAGTAAGGCACTTAAAAGACCTAAGGCAAAAGAACCGATAGTAAAGGGATTACCTAAAAGGGCGGCTAAAATTTCGACACAAAATAAAGGCAAGTAAGTTTGTAAGAGGTGGTCGGACAAGCTTTGACAAAAGATCATGAAGGGGTAATTGATCGGGCGATTGAGCCAAACCAACAGGGTCCCTTGGTTGATTTTTTGCCAGAGATCATAGGTCACATACATGGCTGGGGCAAAGCCTAGCTGCAAGATATCGACATACAAAAAATAACTGACGATATTATTTGCGGAAATAACAGTACTGCCGCTCGCGGGTAAGATGCGCTGCCAGAAAAAGTAGGTGATCACTAGCTGCACCGGGATCGCCAAAAAACTTAACACAAAAGCAAGTTGAAAGACGCGAGCATTTTTAAAATTCATTTGAAAGACATCAAGATATTTTTTCATAGCTTTCACCTCACGAACCAGTCGATTGATAACGCAGTAAAGCGCGTTTTTGAACGAAGCAATAAAGACCAAAAATAAGACTGGTCAAAACCAGAATACCTAGCAAATAGAGATAAGGGTGGTCGATTTTACCGAGCATGATTTTGGTTGGGATCGTGGCCAAAAAGGCTAAAGGGACGATCCGTGTGAAGAAGTCCCCGATTTTTTTCGGCAAAATATCGAGCGGATAATTTTTCGCTTCTTGAAAACTAAAAACCAGTTCACGGGCGGTATAGATCTTGCCAAACCAAAAACACAGGAGCGAAAAGGTCCCGTATAATAGCGCGAAAGCGACGCTACCTAAGAGCGAACAAAAAAGTGCGAGCCCGACATGGGTAAGTGGAGTGAAAAAGGCACTGCCGACGATCAAGATCAAAGCTAAGCTGGCCTTTAAAAGCACCGAAAAACTACCCATTTTCTCTAATAAAACCGAAGCGATCGGGGCGATGGGCCAGGTCAAAAATTTGTCAAAGGAGCCGTCTAAAATGGTATATTCTAGGTCACGAAAGCCGAAAAAGCACCGATTGACGGCTTCGGAAAAGAGTGAAACAGCGACAAATAAGAGCAAATCGAGCGGATCCCAATTTTCTAAAGAAAAGCCGAGCTGAAACAAGGAGATCCAGAATAGGAATAAGGAAAAAATGTCTAGGGCACTAAAAGCCAGATTCATCACGAGATCGATCGGACTTTGGAAGGTTTTTAAAAAAGACAACCGCATGTAACGCCTGATGAGTTTGAGTTTAGTCATGGTAGAGGTCATATAAAATATCCTCCAAATCGGGTGTAGTGACTTGAAACTTAGCACCAGTCAAATAAGTTTGGATGAAAGGCGCAGTCGCTTTTTTGGGCAAGACGAATTTCAACCATTCGGGATTTTTTTCGCGTAGGGCGGGATGGTCAGCGAGACTAGGCATGCTGGTTTCTGGAGCGACTAAGATCACTTCTTGCTGAGACTCGATGGTTTTGAACGACTGACGATCCGCGTCCAACAGTTTTTGACCGTGATTGATCAACAGCACCCGTTGGCAAATTTTTTCGACATCACTGATATCATGGGTCGTCAATAGGATCGTGGTGCCATTTTCTTTGGCCAAGGTCACAAAAAGTTGGCGCAAATGATTTTTGGTCACGATATCTAGGCCCAAGGTTGGTTCGTCGAGCAATAAAAGTTTCGGTTCGTGTAAGACGCTGACTAAAAGTTCGACCCGGATCCGTTGCCCTAACGACATTTCACGCACGGGTTTTGCTAACAGGTCCCCGATCCCTAAAATTTCCGTGTAATGAGCCAGTCGATTCTGAAACGTAGCTTTGTCAATGTTATAGATATCTTGCATCAATAGGACCGATTCCATGGCAGGAATATTGAACCAGAGACTGCTGCGATTACCAAACATCACCCCGATTTCTTGCGCTAACTGTTTACGCTTACGATGGGGTTCTAGACCTAAGACTTTGATAGAACCTGCAGTTGGCGTCAGAATGCCACATAAGCATTTGACTAAGGTACTTTTGCCAGCACCGTTGGGACCGACTAGACCGATGACCTCCCCGGCCTCAGCGGAAAAATCGAGTGCTTTGAGAGCGAGAAAGTCTTGTTTTTTAGTATGATAAATTTTTGATGTTCCAGTAACTTTAATTGTACTCATAAAATTCTCCTTTTACAAAAAAAGCATCAGTTAGTTTTTCAGAGATATCGATAGTAAATATAGTTTATTTTTTTAAATAATGACTGACTAATAAAATTATCAACGCTTTTAAAAGCATTGATAATTTTCGTTCAAATACTCAAGCTCATCATATCAAATTAGTTTAGTTAATTCAAAAGTATTATGGGATGATTTTCCTAACTAATAAATTAGGACGGTTAGTTAAAAACAAAGTTGAAATGTTTCATACAAAATAAATGATAGGATATTTAGATGAATGATAAGGTAGCCAAGACCACAAAAGATAAGTCTTCACTATATTAATATCATACATAGCAACGTTTTAAAATTGTAAAAGACCTAAAAAAGGGCTTTGACGACCAAGTCATAAATATGCTATAAACAAATATAATAAAAAAGTTGCGCGATGAAATTACACGCAACTCTGGTTATTGGTGAAAAATAACTCTAATGATCACCATGGGATCCACCACATCCGCCGCAGTCTTGGATAAGAATGTTTTCGGATGGTTTCAGGACGACTTCCATTTTATTCACCTCCTTAAATTTATCACAATTCATACCATATTAGGGAAAAAAGATCCTTTTCCTTGAGAATAGTATTTAATAAAAGTTCCTAAAAAACTATCGATGTCAAATCCTTCAAACTGACAATTTTCTCTACAAAAATATTTACCGCCGCATATAAGAATAAGTGGGCACTGGTTACATTGTAAATCAGTTAGAGGACTCCAACTCTTAAATGCTTCAAAAAAATTGTTTACATCTGTTTTTCCATCATTCACATCTTTAAGGCTTAATTTTCTTTTATTAAAGTCATACGTATCACAAATTCCTAAAGTTCCATCATAAAAAATTTTACAATTGTCCCTTATATATCCTTTACAAGGTTTTAAATAATTTTGAGTAGTGTAAGGAATACTAAAACCATTATTTATTAGCTGATCAATTGAAGTCGTGGACTTCCAAGTAAGGAAATCTTTTTTTGATAATGTGTTTCTAAAACTATTTTGTTCATATTCATCTGTGTACATTGGGTCTACTTGAAATATATCTATGTTCATATTTTTTAACTCTTTTAGAAACTCATCAAAATGGTTATAATTCTCACCGTTTGTATTGAATCTTATAAATAAGCGAATATCATCGCGTTTAAAACTTTGTTTACAATGTAGCATTTTTTTTACAATTGCATCGTAGCTACCTTGACTGTTAGCATAAGGTCTGTTTTTATCGTGATCTTCTTTGTTAGTTAATGTAATACAAACATCCATATTCTTTACTTTGTTAAAAAAATTATTTTCAATGAGAATCCCATTTGTATTAATTATTGCTCTATGCTCAATACTATACTTATGACACAAGTATACTAACTGATTGTAAATATAAAAGAATTCTTTTTTAGCCAATAATGGTTCTCCACCAATGAAGCTCATTTTAAAAAGAGTGACTTCTTTTTTGTTAAATACATTTTTTACATAAGTAACAATTTGATCCATAACATTTTTGGAAATAACAACTCTACTTCTCATTCCATTTTCATAACAGTAGGTACAGTTAAGAAAACAATTACGTGTTAGTTCAATGCTTATTATAAAAGTTTTTGAATCATTGTTATACTCTTTAATCATTCTATTCATTGCAATCTGATTATTGTCTCCTATAAAACCATAATCATTCAAAATTTGTTTATTTTGATCATCTAGACTATCGTCAACTTGATTATCAACAATCCATTTTTTATCCATTTTTATTATAGATTTGTTGACAATATTAAACAGACACATTTCTTCATCCGATAAATCAACTTTTTTAACATATTTGTCTAATTCCATATTGATACTCCTCCAACCAATATAGTTATACGCCAATAATTATCCACCAATTAACCAAAGACTGGCGACTATACTTAAAATTTTGATGATCTTCTTCAACTTTCATCACTCTTTTCTGTACTTTTTCTATTTTCTATATGATAATGCAGAAAAGTATGGTTTTTTATTTTGTACACTTTAGTCACATAAAATTAAGGAGAAGAGATTATTTTGACTCTACCAAAATGGAATATTGGATCTTTTTACAAAAAGATCCGATTATCAAAAGGTGTAACTCAACAAAAAATATGTGGAAGTACTTTATCTCGCACCACATTATCTAAATTTGAAAATAATAAACTGGTTCCGTCGTATGAAACGATGTGTTATCTATTATCGCAAATTGGCATGACATATGAAGAGTTCGGTTATGTTTGTAATGACTATAAACATGATGAGCGTGATGAGCTAATCAATTCATTTTTTCATCAGGTTTCTAATATGGATAAACAATTTCTTTTTAGTTTTCAAAAGAGATGCGAAATTTATCTGCAGCAAAATGATGATATTTTTGTCGCTGATGTACTGCGTATTACAGATAGCTTATTGAACCTAGCTGAAGATTCTATAAAGAAAATTGATTGTTTGCCTAAGATTATTGTAAGTAAAGTATGGGATCGATTATCTAAAATGGATATGTGGTATTACGATGAAATACGATTAATTAATTGTTTGCTTTTTTATTTTTCCCAAGACAGTCTGTTGTCTATTTCAGAGAGACTTTTAATTTCTTTAGAACGGTACGAGGAATTTAGACCAATGAAAGTGCTGAGAATATCTATTGTGCTTAATCTATCCTGCTTATTAATTCAAAATAACAAAACGAAGAATTCTGTCGAATTAATTGAAAAAGCATTAATTTGGAGCAAAGAAGAGCATAGATATGATTATCTAGGAATTGCCAAAGTTAGATTAGGAATTTGTTAGGAGAATCAAGAAATGATTTCACAAGGCTTGGATCTTTTAGAGAAAATTAATGAATTAGATATAAAAAAAGCTTTGATCGAAGAAGTTAATTTATTTATATGAGTGCTGAAATAACTTCGACTACTGTGTTTCTAGCAAATGATACAAAGTTATAAGAACCTCTAATTATTTTCTAGTAAAAACAAAACTATTTATAAATTAAGTGTGATATTGTGATAAAACACATAAAAAATGGATACATTTGAACGGCAAATACACCTAATTGGTATAGAGCCAAAAATATGAATAATAAAAAGCAGTACTTGTAAAGTAATTTAAGCAAGTGCTGCTTTTTTGTGTTTGAGAGGAGAAAATTTTGTGGAAGATTGTCAATCGCCCTCACTTTGGTAATTCAAGACATTTAAAAGCATAAATAACAATGAAAGAAAATCAAAAAAATTGAATTTTTATAAAAAATTCATTTAAATGTATTATCTCCACTGATTAAATTGGTTACTCAAAACTTTTTTGTTACAGCATTTGTGAATGAAAGAGTGATGAGGATTTGGCACCAAAGATGTTGCAACAGCATTGCTGATTTAGATACATGGTTCGGCAGCTTTAATTAGTGGTACAAATTTTAATTGGAAATTAGATGGTGATCCTAACTCAACTGACGGAAGTCAAGTTATGTACGTCCTCTCGGCTTTCTGTAAGTTTGGAAGTGGAAAAGTAGCTACAGAAAACTCTTACCAACAAAAATGTTTGGGCTCGAAAAAAGAAGAATCCATCTTTTGTATAGAAAGCATATCGTGATTAACTCAAATCATTCCTATTAAAAGTTTCCGACTACAAAGGTGGAGATGCTAGATGCTTTCTTTTTTGGTTTCCCATTGAGGTTATGAGAAACGTAAGAATAATTTCGATTAGTTAGCTAAGCCGTTATATACAGAATTGTTTATTCAGTGGTTTGCTTCAAAAAATCGTGAGAAGGTAAAACAATTAATCGATGTCGAAATCTCTGATCAAGGTGGAAGAAAATGTGTTAGTAAAAATGCATATAATATTTTCAAAAAAGAGATTCTATACGAAAAAATGAGTACTTCTTGTCAAAAAATAAAGAAAGGATGTTTGTATAGTGAGGAGAAAGAATCAACAAACTTTAATTGAGAAGCAACATGAAAAATTACTTAAAAAAAGAGGAATATCAGTTTCAGAATGGGAAGAGCAACACTTTAAACAAATGGTTACTGATGTGGCTACAAAAAATGAGGTGCTTTATGAAGATATTTTAGATATATATCGTGCGAAAGATCTGAATGCTGAATTTGAAGCTTTCTTGGATGTCAAAAGTGATGACAAAAAGGGAAAAAGTACTTTGCAAGGTTCGACTATTCAGAAGTCAAATGTAGTTAAAGATACAAAGCTCTAAATAAATAGATTGAAGGAATAAGACAGGGAAGGAATTTTTCAAAAACGTACAAGATTTTATTATTAATGCGATTGGTCAGGCGCAAATGATCTCGCTGTGGTTAGCTGCTGGTGGGGCAGTCATTTTTGGATTGATGTATGCCTTTGGCGGTCAACAAGCTTCTCAAATGGCAAAATCTCGTGGAGTTCAATTAGTAGTGGGGCTGATCATCGTTTGGGGCGTCAGTGCGTTAATCAACACACTAATTAAATTAGCCGGTGCTGGTAGCAATGTGAGCCCGATTTCAATTGGAATGGCTGTAACTGGATTCATGCAATTAGTTGAGCAAGAAATTTTTTGATATCAAACAACGAGTAAATGGGGGAACTCGAATATGAACTCCCCCTTTTTAAAAATGGAAGGGGACTACTCATGGTGATAAAAATTTTAGGTAAAACAAAATAGCTTTTTTAACATAAAAAAGAAGCAGGTAAAAAAGAGCGGGGGCAATTTCGGGATGATTTTGCGGAATTGGCACATCAAGAATTATCCGATCCAATTGATGAAAACTCGACAGAGTCTGGAATTATCGACGACGATGAGTTTGATGGAATTGGATTTTTAGAAGAATTAGAAAAAAGCAATCAGCAAAAAGATGAATCTCAATCGATAGAAGCTAATGTTGCTGATTATACGGAGGCGACCAATTCGGCTGAGTCATCGGTAGAAAATTGGCAAGAACTAGCAGATGAAGAAGACCAGGCAAGCCTTGACTCACAAGCAGTAACTAGATCCACATTACAAGAGAAAAAACGGGTTGCTTTTATACCGCTTACTGAGTATCAGGATTTTCCACAATTGCATGATATCATCAAGCGCAAAAAAAAATGCTCACAGATCAAGAATTGGTGAGGCGTCTAAACATTTTTGATAAGAAAGAAGCGGAGTTTTCAAAACTTGATAAGATGAGAGAAACATTTGTCTTAAACCAAATTCATGCTTCAGATATTCAGAGTCTAACCCAAGAATACAAAGATGATTTAGATATTTTAATTGAAAATACCAAACTTAATTTAGCTAAAGTACATGACAACGCACTTACAATCAATTATGAAGAGCGAGTGATCGACTTGTATGAAGCCGATTTTGAAGAAGCTAAAAAAGCTTTAATGATGATATTAGTGTTTATGAAAAAAAGGAAGAAGCTGTTTATCAGAAGCGACTGGATAACTTTTCTCTAAAACAGGAAAGTGAATTGACTACTTTTAAACAAGTACAAGAGCAACAACGTCTCGAATTCCTTGAAGAACAGACAAATAAACAGCAAAACAACGTTGCTCTCTTTCTTTCGGAACGAAATGCCAAATACGAAAGGTAGTGCGACAAAATTTTAAGGAATGGAATTTATGATCAAGAACAAAAAGAAGCTAATAAATTACTTCCCATAAAATGTGATTTTTTGAAACAGTTTGAACTAGAACTTTCAAGGACGTCAAAAGAAGTGAAAGAAAAACTTGATGAAAAGCTGATCAATATTAAGCAAGAAATGAAAGCCCATGAGCGTGAGTGGCGAGAAGAAATTCAACGAGAAAATCTTTCAGAGGATCAATTGTGGTAGATAATGAAGGAAATTTGCTAGAAATCAATCGAGGAAACACTATACAAGGTTTTATGTATAAAAATGTGGCAGCTTTCAGACAGAAAAAAGGAATTTGTTATGTCCCTGAAACAGTCGATACAGACTA
>DXDB01000055.1 GCA_019115705.1 Candidatus Tetragenococcus pullicola
TGGTATGCTTCCCATATAAGGAACGTTAAATAAATAAAACGATTCTCTATTAGGAGGGCATTGAAAATGAAGCTTCACAAATTTAAAGGAACGTACAAACAACGGATAGCACTAGTAGAAAAATATCTAAAGGATGAAATTAGCCTGAATGGTGGAGCAAAAGAAGCCAAAGTCAATCTAACAACTTTTAGGAATTGGGTCGGCATATATCAGGCAGAAGGCCCCGAAGGTCTCAAGAATAATAACAATGCCAAACGGTATCCAAAAGAATTGAAGTTACAGGCAGTTTGGGATTATAAAGAGGGCAAAGGCAGTTTAAATGAAATAACTAAAAAATACGGTATACGATCAAGAAATTCGCTTCCAGGTTGGGTGAAGACTTATAATACTTATGGAGACTTTAAAAGAGAAAGCAGTGAAAAAAAGACCATGAGTAAAAGTAGAAAGACAACCCAAGAAGAACGTGAGAAAATTGTTAAGGACTGTTTGGCTCATGATAAGGATTACAATGGCATGGTTGCGAAATACCAAGTTTCTTATGCAAATCTATATAACTGGGTGAAAAAGTATGAAGAAATGGGACCAAAAGGATTGGAAGATCGTCGCGGTCATCGTAAAGGAAGCTTGCCTAGTCGAACGCCTATAGAACAAATTGAAATAGAGAAAGAAGAATTGAAACGACATAACGAATATCTTCAGATGGAGGTTGATATTTTAAAAAAATTGAAAGAACTGGAAGGGAGGAATCATTAGGACAGGTAGAGAATCTAAGAGAGTACTTAGCCATCAAAGAACTCCATGAGGAAAAAGGCTATGGTGTTACAAAAATGTGTGTGTTTCTCCATGTATCACGCACCGCCTACTACCGTTGGTTAAAGCATCCACATAGTCAGCGTGAATTAGACAATGAAAAATTAGCTAAAATAATACGCAAGATTCATGACAAACACCCGGATATGGGTTACCGACGTATTCGTGATGAATTAGATCGAAACTATGACCAAGACGTTAATGACAAACGAGTCCTACGGATTTGTAGGTATGAACATATCCGATCGACAATTGATAACCAACCAAAAAGTTTAACGAAACGTGCCAACCAACCTTTTTACTCAGCAAAAAATATTTTAAATCGTAAATTTTATGCCGAGGCACCCAATACAAAATGGTGCACGGATATTTCAGAATTTGCCTATTATCAAGGCAAAACCAAGCATAGAGTCTATCTCAGTGCCATTATTGATCTCTATGACCGTCGGATTGTTTCCTATAAAATCAGTGATTATAACGACCTTCAACTAGTGATGGATACTTTAGAACAAGCCGTAAAGGCAAACCCTGGCGTACATCCTCTTTTTCATAGTGATCGAGGGACACAATATACCAGTAAACAATTCCATACCCGGTTGACTGAACTTGGGATGACTCAGAGTATGTCACGAGTTGGCAAATGTATTGACAATGGGCCGATAGAAGGTTTCTGGGGAACAATCAAGCGAGAAAAATACTATCGACGCTCGTTTAATGAACGTGACGAAGTAACTGAGATGATCGACAACTATATTGACTATTATAATAACGACCGCTTCCAACGAACCTTGAATGTTTTCACTCCCATAGAATATCATAATCATTTCTATGAAGCCGCCTAAATAACAAGTGCTAATTTGGGGAAAGGGGCATTTTACGTTTTTTATCACGCTAAATTCATAAAGCATATCTCAACCTGTGGTTTTCTTTTTGCGAATCAGCTTCCTGTTAATGCTAAAGATATCTAACGTTAGAACAACGATTTTACAATGAGTATCACGGTATGGTATCCGCTAGGCGGAGTGAGGGCGACGTGCTCTTGATTGAAAACCAGACAACGGCCCTCAGAACCCATACCGTGAGAGGCTCGTTGTCAAATCATAGCAGCTGCATACTGAAAATCACGCTGGATAATCTTCCGAATGAATAAACGAAAGAGCAAAAAAATTGATTAAATACAGCTAAATCTAAAAAAAAAATTCTATAACAACATATATTTATAAATATTTTTTTAATTATTTTATCGTTCGATTGACGGGTCGCCCACCATGCAAAGCAACGTCCACGAAGGCAACCGTGGTCAAAGGAATTGGAAAAGTAACGTCCACGCCATTCGATAGTGTCTACTTATGAATGAAATCTTTAAACAAAATACTTGCAGCTTTTATTAAAAGGGGGTATGATAAGAACAGTTAATCAATCGCGTGCGATTGAAAAAGGAGTGTTTGAATGACGTTGAAAAAATATGATGTAGTGGTTATTGGAGCTGGTCCGGCTGGTATGACGGCAGCCTTATATGCTTCACGAGCCAACTTGTCTGTGATGTTATTAGATCGTGGTATTTATGGCGGTCAAATGAATAATACGGCAGAAATTGAAAACTATCCCGGTTTTAAATCTATTTTGGGACCTGATTTATCGCAAGAAATGTATGATTCTTCGGTACAGTTTGGTGCTGACTTTGCTTATGGTCCGGTAAAAAAAGTGACAGACCATGGGGATTATAAATTGATTGAAACCGCTGCGGATGATTATGAAGCCAAAGCTATTATTGTTGCGACAGGTTCTAGTTATCGTCAATTACAGATTCCAGGTGAAGAAGAATATCGTGGCAAAGGTGTTTCTAATTGTGCGGTTTGTGATGGTGCCTTTTTTAAGAATAAAGAGGTTGTCGTAATCGGTGGTGGTGACTCGGCAGTTGAAGAAGGGGAATACCTGACTCGTTTAGTTGATAAAGTAACGATAATTCACCGTCGTGATCAATTACGGGCGCAACAAATCTTGCAAGAACGTGCCTTTGCAAATGATAAAATCGAATTTGTATGGGATAGTAATGTCCAAGAAATTGTCGGCGATGGCAATAAGGTAACGTCTGTTAAAGGCATCAATAAAAAAACGAAAGAATCTTTTGAAATCAACGCTTCAGGTGTTTTCATTTATGTGGGAATTGAACCGATGAGTGATCCTTTTGGTGGCCTGGATATCACGGATGAAAAAGGTTGGTTTCTAACTGATGAAAAAATGGCAACGAAAATTCCGGGAATTTTTGCAGCGGGCGATGTTCGGAAAAAAGACCTGCGACAAGTCGTGACTGCAACTAACGATGGCGGCATTGCTGGTCAAAGTGCCTATCACTATATTACGGAATTAGAAGCAAAAACGGCGGTTGCAAACTCTTAAAGAAGTCGGTGATTTTTAATGGAAAAAATAACAGATATCAAGTTGACCGATCAGCTTTGTTTTTCAATTTATACTAGCAATCGTTTGTTTACCAAATTTTACCAAAAAGCGCTAGAACCTTATCAATTGACTTATACGCAATACATTGTCTTATTGGCTTTATGGGAAGAAGAATGTAGTACCTTAAACGATTTATCCAAAAAGCTAGATTTAGCCAGTAATACATTAACCCCTTTGTTAAAACGATTGGAAACAGCGGGATGGGTATCGCGTTGTCGAGGTAAAAATGACCAACGACAATTACAGGTAAAATTGACAGAAAAAGGAAAGATACAAAAAGTAGCCATCGAACAAAGTCTGGAAAGTTGTGTGTTAGATTCTTTCGATAATTTATCGCCAGAGACCTATCACCGAATGTTAACTGATCATCAACAGTTAAACCAGGAACTGAAAAAATATTTGGATGTATAAGATGAGTAAGTATTTTTCGGAAAGAAGGAATTTTAATGGCAAGTATTTATGAGTTTAAAGAAACTGAAATGAATGGGGACCTATTAGACTTAAGTGATTATAAAGGAAAAGTGGTGGTCATCGTCAATACGGCTAGTAAATGTGGATTGGCACCCCAGTTAGAAACCTTAGAAGCTTTTTATCAAAAATATAAAGCCCAAGATTTTGTTGTTTTAGGTTTACCGTCCAACCAGTTTCACCAAGAGTTAAAAGAAGATAGTGAAACCGAAGATTATTGTCAAGTCCATTATGGTGTCACTTTTCCAATGACCAAACGAGTGAAAGTTAATGGGAAAGAAGAAGATCCTTTGTTTACCTATTTAAAAGATGCCTCTGGACAAGGACGAATCACTTGGAATTTCACCAAGTTTTTAGTGGGACGTGACGGAAAATTGATCGAACGTTTCAAACCAACGACCAAACCAGAAAAAATGGAAGACGCTATTATAGCGGCTTTAAAAAAATAGGAAGGAAGCGTATAAAATGAGTGTAAAAGTAACAACAGACCAAACTTTTGAACAAGATACAGAAAAAGGAGTCACAGTGACAGATTTTTGGGCAACTTGGTGTGGTCCATGTAAAATGCAAGCACCTGTCATTGAGCAATTAGCCGATGAATTAGGCGAAAAAGTGACCTTTACTAAATTGGATGTGGATGAAAATCCAGAGACAGCCAGTAAATTTGGTGTGATGAGTATTCCCACGTTATTAGTGAAAAAAGATGGACAAGTCGTTGATACATTGGTAGGCTTTCATCCCAAAGAACAATTACAAGAAGTATTAGCACAACATATTTAAAAATAAATGAAACAGACGAGCGCAATTCATAGGTTGCGTTTGTCTTTTTTTATACAAAAGAAAAATAAGTAATTGTATGGTTACAATTTATCGTCGAATCAGGCGGCTTGCTTGGCAGACTGATACCATGGGCTCAGGTCACGAGCAACGACTGACAATAGTAGCCCCATTCGTGTAGTGTGGCGTTGGTCGAAAAAATTAGTCTGAATGGCAAAAATCATATGCCTTTATCGGAAATTTCAATGACAATTTCTATTGACTTAGACAATGTTCCCCTTTATCCTAAAATGAGGCACAAAAAAATATATAAAAATATGACAGCTATTCTAGTGTATTCCTTGGAAAATAAACGATTAAAAAACAGCAAACAGGCTTTGTGGACAGCCTTTTATTTTTAAAGTGATGGTTAATGTCGCTAGAATAGACGTGTTTTTTGTCTGCCTGAAATTTTACAGTTAAAGGAGAAAAAAATGAACGAAAAACAATTGCGATGGTATAATATCGCACTCATGGCATTTGTCTCAGTCTGGGGATTGGGAAATGTCGTCAACAATTATGCCCAACAAGGCTTGACTGTTATAGTTTCTTGGGTGTTGATTATGGCTTTATACTTTGTGCCTTATGCCTTAAGTGTCGGTCAATTAGGATCAACCTTTAAAGAATCAAGTGGTGGTGTTTCTTCCTGGATCAAAGAAACCTCAACAAAACGACTGGCCTTTTTTGCTGCCTGGACGTATTGGGTGGTTCATGTGCCGTATTTGGCTCAGAAACCTCAAGGGATTTTAGTCTCTTTAAGTTGGTTATTTCGCGGAAATGGCTCTTTTGTGAATACCGCAAGTTCAATGGAGGTTTCCTTAATTTGTTTGGCTATTTTTCTATTTTTCTTATGGATTGCTTCAAAAGGGTTAACAACCTTGAAGATGATCGGAAATATTGCGGGAACAGCGATGTTTGTCATGTCAATCTTATTCATTTTATTGGCCGTTTCTGCACCAGCTATGACAGGTGCAAAAGTGGCAACACCGAATATGACGTCACTTGCTACTTATATTCCCAAATTTGATTTTTCTTATTTGACCACAATTTCCATGTTGGTTTTTGCAGTTGGTGGCTGTGAAAAAATCTCCCCTTATGTCAATAATACGAAAAATCCTGCCAAAGAATTTCCAAAAGGAATGATCTTTTTAGCCGGCATGGTTGCTTTGTGTGC
>DXDB01000056.1 GCA_019115705.1 Candidatus Tetragenococcus pullicola
TTAGTTTGCTCTCTCAAAAACTTTTTATAAGCTGTAAGAACGTCACTTGTGTTTTCTTGTGGTTTATAAGTGCCACAAGCAAAGGAACGACCAATGACATGTCGAGCTTGACTGATTGAAGAAACTGTCTGTGAAGCAACCATCTGCATTACCACATTTCCAATAGCTGTTGCTTCAGATGGTCCTGCGATGATTTTTATGTTGGCAACATTGGCTGTCAACTGATTTAAAAACTTATTATTCGAGCCACCTCCGACAATATGAAGCACATCGATTTTCTTATGCGTTAACTCTTGTAATTTTTCAAGTTCATTCGCATAACATAACGCCAAGTTATCATAAATACAACGTGCCAACTCAGCAGGAGTTTCAGGAACGATTAGTTTTGTTTCTTTACAATAGTTTTGAATGGCGATAATCATATTTTCTGGATTCAAGAAGCTTGAATCATTGACATCGATAAATTGTTGGAAGCTTGGACTTTGATTGGCCATATCCGCCAATTTGGCATAGCTATATTCATATTCTTGCTGGCGAGCAACTTCTTGGATCAACCACATTCCCATGATGTTTTTTAAAAAGCGAATGGTATGATTGGCTCCCCATTCATTAGTATAGTTTTCTTGAAAAGCTACTTTTGAAGCATTCGCCTGTCTTTCTTCTGTTCCTAGAAGTGACCAAGTACCACTACTGATATAGCTCCAATCTTCACCTTCACCAGGCGCGCCAATTACAGCTGAAGCCGTATCATGGGTAGCAACCGTTACTACTGTCGTCTGTGGTAAATCATAGTTGGTAAACTTGTCTGACTGTAGTTGGCCTAAAATTGACCCTGCCTCTACTAGAGGCGCAAATTTTTCTTTTGAAACACCGATTAAATCTAATAATTCGTCATCCCAGGTCTCAGTAGCGACATTCAACAATTGAGTCGTGGAAGCATTTGTTTTTTCAGTGACCATTTTCCCTGTTAATACATAACCTAAAAAGTCCGGAATCAATAAAATCTTGTCAACTGTCGCAAGCATTTCTCGATTTTCAACGAATAATTGAAAAATTGTATTAAAGGGTTGCAATTGGATACCCGTTTTTGCATAAAGCGTCTCAAGCGACATTTTTTTCTGGAATTCGTTGATGGCCTGATCTGTTCGACTATCTCGATAAGCGATAGGATCAGCCAAACAATCTCCATTTTTGTCGACTAAACAATAATCCACGGCCCAAGTATCAATACCCAGAAAACATTCTTTGATACCACTTTTTTTCACCTTTTCAAGACCTGTTAAAAGTTCTTTGATTAGTGCTTGAATGTCCCAACGTTCATGACCGTCTACTTTACGAAAGCCATTTTTAAAACGATGGACTTCTTCCAATGTCATTTTCCCATCGACTAATTGGCTTTTCATTAGACGTCCACTAGAAGCGCCAATGTCAACAGCAATGAAAGTTTTCAAAAAATTCACCTCTTTTTTCACTTTATTGTTCCAACTATCAACCGTTTACACTCAGTTGTTAACTTTTTTACATATCTATTATATCTTGACAAATATCGTTTTTCATCACATAATTTTGATAGACTATTGCATTATCTTGGTAAAGATTATTCAGAAAGGATGATTCGTATGAATTATTGGGAAAATGCTGATCACTCATGGTCAAAAGACTCTTTGCGTTACATTAATACATCAACTCAAAAAACACAAGATCTTTTCTATTACATCCAAGAAGCTGGCTACTTCAAAGCCTCAAAGCCCTATTTTACAGAACGAGCCAACTTGCCGTCTTTTCTGATTAAATACACTCTATCTGGCACAGGGCAATTAAATTATCACGAAAAAAATTATCAACTGAATGCTGGCGATTTATTTTTTATTGATTGTCGAGATTATCAATATTATAAAACAATCAGCGAAACTCCTTGGGAAATGGATTGGATCCATATCAATGGTGCGAACTCACAGGCTTTCTATCAAGAATTCGTTAAAAATGGAAGTCCCGTTTTTAAAACAGCGCCCGAAACTAGCCGTCAAAATCCAATTCACCTACTCATGCATGAACTTTTGCAACTACAAAAAGACCCCAATAGTAAAACGCCTTTTCAAGCTTCAGTAGTGATACACGAACTGTTAAATGAAATTATTTTGCAAAAGTATCAACTGGATTTTTCTGACGAAGACATTCCAACTTATATTTTAGACGTCAAAAATTTTCTTGATGAACATTTTCGGCGCTCCCTCACACTAGATGAGTTAGCAAAAAATTTTCATATCAATAAATTTCAGATCACAAAAGACTATTCAAAATATATGGGCTCTCCTCCCATTGAATATTTATTATCAAAAAAAGTTTCTTATGCAAAAGATCTTTTACGTTATACCAAGCTTTCTATAAAACAAATCTCTCTTGAAATCGGTATTGAAAACACTGCCTACTTTAGTCGCTTATTCAAAAATAAAACCGGCCTCAGTCCCAGTCAGTACCGTCGTTTAGAAATCGGGGGATAAATTAATGATTTTTGACATCTATTTTCCTATCTTTGATTGTCTTCAGCCGTTATGCTTTTTTTCAGGCCCACGATGAAGCTTTCAATGAAAAGAACGACCCTTTTAAAGGATCGTTCTTCTTTTTAATTATTGTTTATTGATTTCATTAAGAACTTGTTCGACTTCTTGTAATCGTTTCTTATCCAAATTATAGATGAAAATCAAGATAAGTCCACCGATAAGCAAAAGAATAGCTGGCATTAAATTGGAAATGGCATAAATGCGCTCATTTACAGCAGCTGTTTGTGCCACACCCCCGGTAGTAGAGGTTTGATAGCCAATTAGTTGTAATAAAAATCCTGTCAATCCGCCGGCGATGGCTTGGCCTACTTTTCTAGCAAAGGAATTGAGTGCATAAATTGTTCCATCCTCACGATAACCAGACACATATTGGTGGTAATCGATCACATCGCTGATTAATGCCCAAACCATCAAATTAAAGAAGTAATACGAAATTGTTCCTAAAAACATTAATACGAGATATACCCAAGAATTGGTAATGTGTAAAAAATAAAGGGCAAAGAAAATAAAAGATGAAATTAACAACGTTGCCGAGCAAGCTTCTTTTTTCCCAAACTTTTTAATGACAGGGGTTGCTAAAGGCGCTAATAAAATTGGACACCCATAAGTAAAGAATCCCGCGATAGAC
>DXDB01000057.1 GCA_019115705.1 Candidatus Tetragenococcus pullicola
ATATAGAGATCTTGCATTTGATTTTTTCGGCCGTATGCCACCAGTTCATCGGAAAGTTCTTCTATGACCATTTTTATTTTTCTCCTTTCATCCTATAAAGTATGCATTTTTTGCTAAATCTCTTTTTTAAAAATCTTTTTTGTAAATCTATTTCTAAATTTTTAAATTAAACACAAAAAGACAGACTTCTATAAAAAGTCTGTCTTTTTGAAATTTATTTTAAAATATGATCGGCCAACAACTTAGTATAAGCAATTCTTCCAGTAGACGTTGGATGAACCTGGTCTTCTCGGAACCAATCTTCATGGTCTTTACATTTTTCATACCAGTCAATCAACTCTACATTCTCATATTTTGTGGCCATTTTGTCCAGTAGGGAATTGACATCATTTTGCCAACGTTGGGTCGGAACATAAACATTCACTAGATACACTTGTCGATCTCCAATGACTTGCATCAATTCGTCAAATTGAGCTTCGTTAGCTGTCCCATTGGTTCCTAAGGCTAAAATCACCTTATCTTTTAATAGATCGTCTTCTTTCAACTCTTTTAATAAATCTGTACTATTATAAAGTTGACGTCCCACGTCGGCATCAACAACAGCCTTCGGAAATATTTCTTGGATATTTCTAGTGGATCCTAATAATACCGAGTCACCAAAAGCAGTAATTTCCATTTGTTGCCCTATTTCAACTTGCTTTTCTGACAAGTTATATTTTTCTTGAATATCTTTTGGATTATTGCTAAAGGTTTCTACAACTTCACCCGTTTCAGTCGTTGAGTTTGTCGTCGTTTCAGTATCACTTGACTGAGTGTCCTCGGCATTTTCCTGAGAATTCTGTACTTTTTTCGTTTGCTCGGCTACTTTTTTATTTGCTGCTACTTCTTCTTGAAATTTTTCTTGCTGAGCACCGATTGCATTGGTTGGTGCACTAATAATTCCTATAGTAGCAACTATAAAAACCAACAGCCCCACAACAGGTTTCACTTTGCTCGCCTTTAAAAGAGGTGTTTTGAAGAATTTCCTTATCTTTAGTTTTAGTTGTTTCCAAGTAAAATGTTGAAAAGGTTTTTCAATCAACTGATAAGACAACTCACTAAACAATAAGATCAAAATTAATTCAATCAAGGTGTGCAACCATAAATGTTCAGCAATTTTTGGCACTTTGGCTTCATAAAAGATCATGACAGGGAACTGATACAGATAAATGCCGTAACTTCTTTTCCCAATGTAAGAAAACACAGGATTAGTCAACCAACGATCCAAACTCGCACCAGGGTGGACAGTAACTGCTAATAACAGCACAGAGACAAAACTGACAAGATACATGCCCCCATAATAAACAAAGGTATAATGATCATCTAGTAAGAAAAAAGCGCTAATCAAAAGAAGTAATGACAAGATTCCAACAGTGTTCAAAACCTTTTTAGCCGAAACAGGGATTTGTTCTTTCAAACGATTCGTGGGCCAAATAAAAGCGAGCATGGCTCCGAGTAAAATTGAAAATAACCGTGTATCCGTTCCGTAGTAAACGCGAGTAGGGTCAGCCCCTGGAGTGTATCCTATTGCCATCGCTAGTGCAGAACCAATTGAGGCACCAAGTAATAAATAAAAAATTCCATCTTTTTTCTTAACGATTTTTACTAAAAGGACAAATACAATGGGCCAGATTAGATAGTTTTGCCCTTCAACTGCTAAGAACCATAAATGCGTAAAGGGCGATTCATTGGAAAAACGATCAAAGTAGGAAAAACCATGTCGAATTTGCCACCAATTATTTATGTATAATAAACTACTCCCAACAATTCCTCGTAGATTGTTTAATAAATTTCGTTGAAATAAAGTAATGTAAGCAGCCGATGTAAGCAATACACCCAATAGTGATGGATAGATTCTAGAAAGACGTCTCTTATAAAAATTCCCAATCGCAATTTTTCCATTTTGTTGCCGCTCTTGACGAAAATGATCGGTTATCAAATAACCGGAAATCGCAAAAAAGACCGTTACTCCTAAGTAGCCACCGCGCATATGTGACGGGAGTAGATGATAAAAAATGACGCCAATAACTGCCAAGCTTCGAATACCATCAATTCCATGAATATAGCGATTTTTTGTTTTTTTTGTTTCCTTCATGACGCCCACCGTTCTTTTTTCTTAGATAGTTCTTATAATGCCATAAAAACTTCAATAATACAGCTTTTATCTTTTTTCAAAAGAAATTTTTAAAAAATCATGTCTATTTATTTTCTCGAACAAATAGACATGATTTCATTTCAGTATTTTTGATTAACCTCTAGAACTCTTCTTCATGAAAACGACCCAATATTTGCACATTATCCGCAATACTGACAAAAGCTCCCGGGTCAGACTCTTTCATCGCTTTCCTTAAATCTGGCACTTCATAACGTGTGACTACTGTTAAAAGGACTGTTTGAGGTTCATGAGAATACGCTCCTTTGGCTTGATTAATGATCGTAATCCCCCGACGTAAGCGGTGCTGAACAGAAGAAATCACCTCATCAGGATACATAGTAATAATCGTTACTTGCACTTTCTTTTGTTTGGTAAAGACAGCATCTGTCACTTTGGCGCTGACAAAAATTCCCAGTGCACTATATAAGGCGTATTTCCACCCAAATAAAATTCCTGAGGCTATTAAAATCATGCTATTAAAAATCATGGATATCGAGCCAACATTTTGTCCCGTTTTTTTGCGAATTGTAATACTGACAAAATCTAACCCGCCTGAAGAAATACCATTTTTTAGCGCATAGCCAATTCCGCCACCATTAACCGCTCCTCCAAAGATTGCACAAATGATAGGATCTGGCGTCAATATTTCAGTAGGAATGAGTTGCATGAACAAAGAGGTTAATACGACGGTAATCCCGGTAAAAATGGTGAACTTATGACCGATTTTAAACCAACCTAAAAAAAACAGTGGAATATTTAAACAAATCAATATGTATCCCACAGAAAAGTTGGTGGCCCCTATGTTCTTAGCCAGTGTAGAAATAATTTGCGCTAGACCCGTAATCCCACTTGAATAAATATGTCCAGGCTCGTAAAAAAAATTAAGTGCAATCGAAGCGAGTAAAGCATAGATTAATGAGTTTGAAAATTTTGTTGCATATTCAGAAAAAGGTAGTTTGGCAAATAGCCGTTCCATAAAATTAAACCCTCACTTAAGTTATATTCTATCTTTATTATACTGATTTCTTTGATAAAAAGAAGAGCAATCTGCATTATTTTCTTTTAAATAGAAGGTTCTTTCTCCACGTAAAAAGAACCCTGAGCGTCATTTTCAGAGTTCTTTTTCAATAAACGTAAAATCAGTTATCTTCTTCAACAGACGTTACATCGATATTTAATTCAAACAGTTGTAATGGAGAAACCTTACTTGGCGCTTGTGTCATTGGATCAACTGCTTTTCCGTTTTTCGGAAAGGCAATGACTTCTCGAATATTTTCTTCTCCGGTCAACAACATTACTAATCGATCCAGACCTAAAGCAATACCGCCATGTGGAGGGAACCCATAGTCTAAGGCTTCTAATAAGAAACCAAATTGTTCATTCATTTGTTGGCGAGAAAAGCCAAGTGCTTCAAACATTTTTTCTTGTAAGTCACGGGTATGAATCCGTAATGAGCCGCCACCTAGTTCATAGCCATTTAGTACAATGTCATAAGCTTTTGCATGTACTTTGGCAGGGTCTGTTGTTAAATAAGGAATCGATTCTTCGTTAGGCATGGTGAATGGATGATGGGCGGAAACATAGCGGTTTTCTTCAGCACTATATTCAAATTGTGGCCAATCCACAACCCATAAAAAGTTGAATTTCGATTCATCAATTAATCCTAGTTCTTTTCCTAAACGTGTCCGAATGGCACCTAATGTAGCTGATACAACTTCAAAACTATCCGCTCCAAACATCAATAAATCGCCTGGTTGGGCATGAGTAGCTGCTATCAATTCATCAGTAACATCAGTCAAAAATTTAGCAATTGGTCCTTTTAACCCATCTTCTTCGACTTTTAACCAAGCCAAGCCTTTAGCACCAAATTGGCTGGCATAATGACCAAGGTTATCCATATCTTTACGCGAATAATTTGCTGCTGCTCCTTTGGCATTTAAGGCTTTTACAACCCCTCCGTTTTCTAAAGCCATACGGAAAACTTTGAAATCAACGTCTTTTAAAACGTCTGATAAATTAATCAATTCCATATCAAAGCGAGTATCAGGTTTATCACTGCCGTAACGATTCATGGCTTCTTCCCAAGTCAGACTTGGAAATGGTAAGGTAACATCGATTCCTTTGACTTCTTTCATGACTTTTGCCAACATTTCTTCTGTAAATTGTTGGATTTCTTCAATTGATAAAAAAGAAGTTTCAATGTCAACTTGTGTAAATTCAGGTTGACGGTCACCGCGCAAGTCTTCATCGCGGAAACAACGAACGATTTGATAATAGCGGTCGAATCCTGCTGTCATCAATAATTGTTTCGACAATTGTGGAGATTGTGGCAAAGCATAAAAATGTCCTGGATGAACACGTGATGGCACTAGGTAATCACGAGCCCCTTCTGGTGTTGATTTTGATAAATAAGGGGTTTCGATATCCAAGAAGTCGTGGTCATCTAAATAATGACGAATCGATTGCGTGGTTTTTGTACGTGTCATGATATTTTGTGCCATTTTAGGACGACGCAAATCCAAATAACGATATTTCATACGAATTTCATCGCCGGCTTTGATATCATCTTCCACTGAAAATGGCGGAGTTTTTGCTGCGTTTAAAATAGTAATATCACTTGCCATAACTTCTACTTCACCAGTGACCATTTTAGGGTTAATTGCTTCTGGTGCCCGACCAATGACTTCACCGGTCACTTCGATTACAAATTCACTACGGCATTTATCAGCGATTTCCCATGCCTTCTGAGCTACTTTCGGATTGAAAACGACTTGTACGATTCCTTCACGATCACGTAAATCGATAAAGATAACGCCACCTAAGTCTCTTCTTTTTTGAACCCAGCCTTTTAAAGTTACCTGTTGTCCTAACCATTTTGTGGATATTTTCCCACAATATGTTGATCTTTTTCCCATTTTATCTTACTCCTTCACCATTTTGTCATAAACTGTAGCGAAATCTTCATACACATCGGCTAATAAAAATTCTACCTCTTGGCGAGTCGCCATGTGTTTCACTCGAACTGTTCCTGCCTCTAATTCTTCTTTGCCAATAGTTAACACAAGTTCCGCTTTTTGACGATCCGCTGATTTAAATTGTGCTTTGGCCTTGCGGTTCATCACATCACGATCAGCTGAAAAGCCAGCATTGCGGATAGCTTGCACTATTTTTAAAGCTTCCACATTTGTTTCTTGTCCTAAATTGACTACATAGGCATCCAAATGATCAAAGTCAGGCAACACCGCCTCTTCGGCTTCCATAATCATTAAGACGCGTTCAATTCCCATTGCAAATCCAAATCCAGGTGTTTGTGGACCTCCTAATTCTTCGACTAATTGATCATAGCGTCCGCCCGCACAAATCGTTGATTGAGCCCCCATTTTAGGCGCATCACTCATGATTTCAAAAATTGTATGGGTATAATAATCCAATCCTCGAACCATATTCGAATCAATTTCATAGGAAACCTCTAAGGCATCCAACATTTTCGTTACTTCTGAGAAATGGTTTTGTGCTGCTTCACTAAGATAGTCTAAAATCGAAGGCGCTCCTTTAACTACTTCTTTGTCACGTTTGTCTTTACTATCAAGCACACGAAGCGGATTTTCATGTAGTCGCCGTTTGGAGTCATCGCTTAATTGCGCTTCAAAAGGTGTCAGATAATCAATCAAAGCTTGACGATAAGCTTGACGCGTTTCTTTATCTCCTAACGAATTAATAACTAAGCGAATTTGATGTAAACCCAATTGCTTGAAAAATTCCATCGCCATAATCATGGTCTCCACATCCGTTGCAGGGTTTTCTGAACCAAAAGCTTCCACACCGATTTGATGAAATTGGCGCAACCGACCTTTTTGAGGACGCTCATAACGAAACATTGGACCAGAATAATAGACTTTGTAGGGTTTAACATATTCAGGACCATATAATTTATTTTCAATATACGAACGCACGATTGGCGCGGTTCCTTCTGGTCTTAAAGTGACATGTCGCTTCCCTTTGTCATAAAAATCGTACATTTCTTTTGAAACAATATCTGTCGTATCCCCAACACTTCTTGCGACCACTTCGTAATGTTCAAACATCGGCGTGCGAATTTCATGGTACTGATAATCTCCAAACAATAATCGTGCCGTTTCTTCTACAAACTGCCATTTTTCTGATTCGCCAGGCAATATATCATTGGTCCCTTTTGGTCGTTGATAATTCATCATTGTCCTCCTTTGTCTTCTACCGATTTTAAAGCATAAAAAAACACCCTTGTTTTTACAAGGGCGAATCTACGCGGTACCACCTATTTTTAAAAGTTTAAAAACTTTCCTCTTACGATTAACGCTCGCAAACGGAGTGGCTTTGCACGCACTCGCCTCTAGACTGTCTTTAGTTGTAGTATCCTTAAACTACTTTCAGCAAACATAGTTTTCTCTGACATTCTTTTTACAACTTTTTTGATTCTTTCATCGGCATTTCTGTATTAGCTATAAAGTACCGCAACCTTAAAGAAATGTCAAGATTTTAAGAAATATTTTCAGAAAACAAGGTTTGAACGTTACGATTCACGGTCACATCAGCTGTAACTTGTAACGCTTGAAGATTTATTTGTTGTATTCTTTTCAAAAGTTCACTAAAATTTCCAGAATAAAAGAAATCTATTTTCCTGTGCTTCTATGCTATACTTTAGAAAAACACAAGGAGGAACACTATGCAAACTTATCCAGGTTATACCCGAAAAGCAAACTATTATGAGACTGATCAAATGGGCATTATTCATCACTCAAATTACATTCGTTGGTTTGAAGAAGCTCGTGTAGCCTTTCTCGACTTTTTAAATTTGTCTTATCAAACCATCGAACAAGCAGGAATAATTGTCCCAGTTCTAGAAGTGACTTCCAAGTATAAAGAGATGGTTCGTTTTGGAGAAACGGTTCGTATCGACCTTTTCATCGAAAAATATACTGGAACAAGACTTGATTTTCGCTATGAAATTTATAATCATGAAAATCAATTAGTGACTCTTGGGGAAAGCAAACATTGTTTTTTAAGTAAAGAAAATAATCGTTTAATCAGCCTCAAAAAAAGTCATCCTGACTTTCACCGTGTTTTCCAAGACTATGCGGACAAAAATAGTAAAAAATAGAAAGTTTTTGTCCATTTTACGAACTTTTTTAATAGTTTTAAGCATTTCATTAAAAATGTAGGCGTTTTTCTTGATTTTTACTTTTTTGCTCGTATAATCAAAGTAGATTGATAAGAAAGGAGTTCAAACGCCTATGTACGTAGTGAAAGTTTTCCATGGCTATATTTCAAAAGACGGTCATCGTACTCGTGAAAAAGCACCAGACAAATTACTGATTTTTACCAATCGTAAAGATTCTGAAGCCTTCGCTGATAAAATCGGTGGTCGCGTCAAAAAAGTCGAAGATCTAAAAGCTTGAGTTCACCCCAAGGGAGGGCACTCAAGCTTTTTATTATTTTATATACATTTTTTCACAAATAAATTCATGTGCATTCTTTGCATCGTTTTTTCTATCTACCATGTTATTCGTTGATTACTTCTTCCACAATGTGACCATCACTTTCTTTGAAATCCTCGATATTTTCGTCATACATATTATGCTAATATTCCACTCAAAATTTATTAGTCATCTTTTCATTAGTATTACATTCAAACGATTTATCCAATCCCATTATCTTTCATTGTTTACGATTAGCTTCTTCAGCAATGTACTTTAAAACTGTTCGAAATTCTTTTCGCGAAGCATTTTCTTGGAAAGATCCGTAATCTCTTCCATATTTTTCGGCAATTTTTAGTGCATCTTCTTTTTTAATCATTAAACTTTCCCTCCAATTCGTTAGGCTTATATTGTTTTGGAATCATCAGTTCTATCATGAATGTTTATAGTCATGTGACAAAGACAGCGAAAATGTTCGCTAAGCATATTTCAATGGAAAACAATTGAAAAATAACTGGAATAAATAAAAAAACCTCACTGAAAGAGTGAGGTAGACATTGATAAATCAACGTTTCTAAGATTATTTTGTAAGAGCTTCTTTTGCTTGGTCCGTTAAAGCAGTAAATGCTGAAGCGTCATTGATAGCTAAATCAGCCAACATTTTGCGGTTGATGTCGATACCAGCAACTTTTAAACCATGCATTAATTTTGAGTAGCTTAAGCCATTCATACGAGCTGCCGCGTTGATACGAGCAATCCATAATTTACGGAAGTCGCGTTTCTTTTGACGACGATCACGATATGCGTAATTGTATGAATTCATTACTTGTTCATTCGCTGTTTTATATAATGTATGTTTGGAACCATAATAACCCTTTGCTAATTTAAGCACTTTTTTACGACGTTTACGAGTTACTGTTCCACCTTTAACACGTGCCATGTTTAATTCCTCCTAATATAGATCAATTTTTAGATATGCAATTGCGTTTTATTTCATTTTTGCTAATTGTTGACGGATCCGTTTGTTATCGCTAGCGGATACCATACTTGCTTTGCGCAATTGACGGCGTTGTTTTTTAGTCTTTCCGTGGAAACGGTGACTAGTGAACGCACGATATCTTTTCAAACCGCCTTTACCAGTACGTTTGACACGTTTTGCTAATCCGCGGTGTGTTTTTTGTTTTGGCATAACTAATTTCCTCCTCAAAATCATTCATTGTCTAACGGTTGCTTTGAAGCAAGTCGTTATTTACTTGTCGTTTTTTGGCGCAAGCATCAAGAACATGCTCCGTCCATCCATCTTCGGTCTTTGTTCGATTGTTGCAAGGTCTGCTGTTTCATCGGCAAGACGCGTTAGGACTTTCTGACCAATTTCTTTGTGGGTAATGGCACGACCCTTGAAGCGAATAGAAGCTTTCACTTTATCCCCTTTTTCAAGAAACTTCCGTGCATTACGTAATTTTGTATTAAAATCATTTTCATCGATCGTTGGACTTAAGCGGACTTCTTTCACATTAATCACTTTTTGTTTCTTGCGAGCTTCACGTTCTTTTTTCTGTTGTTCAAAACGATACTTTCCATAGTCCATGATTCGCGCAACTGGTGGTTTTGCATTTGGAGCCACTAGAACAACATCTAAGTTTGCTCTTTCTGCGATACTAAGTGCTTCAGCTTTGCTTTTTACTCCAAGTTGGTTTCCATCTTGATCGATCAAACGCAATTCACGTGCACGAATGCCGTCGTTAACCATCATATCCTTTGCTATGGTCATTCACCTCCAAGTTATTTGCGAGAAAGGAAAAAGACAATAAAAAACGAGTTCTTTTTAAGAACCCGCGCAAAAATTCAGACTGATTATCCATCAGTACAAACTCTATTCTGCCCAGCAAAACGTATCACTTAGGCGAGAAGCGCGTGCCTCTACTTTCTTTTCTCAACTATATCATTTTACCAAATATCAAAGTTACTGTCAAGACGATTGCTCCCACTTTTTTAAATTTCATTTGACCATTTGTTACAATTCACGGCCGATTTTTTTGTTCCCCTTTTTATTACCTATAAATACACGAATTTTAGTAGCGACAAAAGTTGTCCACAGTGGATAACTTTTGTCGCTTTTTCTCTATCCACAGATTGAAATCTGTGGATGCATTCTGCTTGTAAATGTGATAAGGTAGCCTTTGAAGAGAAATTTAAATTTAATTATATTGAGGAGATTCATTCATGGCTGGTGGCAATTATTCGAACCAACTTTTTAACGATTATCAAAAATTAGAGAGTAAGAATGATTTTTTGGTAAGCGAACTAAAAAGGCAAACGAAACAGCACAAATTCGACTTAGCAAATTTAGAAGCTGTCCTTCAAGAAAAAATAAAATTAGAAAAAACAAACGAACAAATCCAACTCGATATTCAGGATAAAGATAAAAAAATCGAAGCATTAGTAAAAGAAGTAGAACGATTAAATCAAATTCTTGGGAATGATAGTACGAATAGTGGAACGCCAACCAGTCAAACTGCCATTGATAAAGAAAAACGAGTCCCAAATTTGCGGGTAAAAACAGACAAGAAAAAAGGTGGCCAATTAGGCCATAAGCAAGTTAGACTAAATAAATTTAAAGACGATGAAATCAACGCGTGTGAAGAACATGGTGTGTTAGAGTGCCCGTACTGTCAAGGGAGTGTAGAAAAGATAGCCGAAGGCAAAACAAAAGATGAAACAGATTATGAAGTGGTTTTAGTCAAAAAAAGACATCACTATCCAATGTATCAGTGTAAAAACTGCCATAAAAAAATGCACGCCTCCATTCCTAATCATCTCAAAGAAGAGAATCAATATGGTCCACATGTCCAAGCGATGGGGCTTACTTTCATGAATGAGGGAAACGTAAGTATGAATAAAGCACAA